>JBIQMF010000176.1:0-3960 GCA_044463545.1 Solirubrobacterales bacterium | reverse complement strand
GGCGTCGGCGGCGATCTGCTCGCTGATCACGCCGTCGGCGCGGACCTCGGCGTAGTCGCGCACGCGCGCCAGCAGGCGGTTGGCCACGCGCGGAGTCCCGCGCGAGCGGCGGGCCACCTCGATCGCCCCGGCCGCGTCAATCTGACAGCCGAGGATCCCGGCAGCCCGTTCGACGATGGCGGCGAGGTCTTCGTGCTCATAGTGCTCAAGCCGGTGGAAAACACCGAAGCGGTCGCGCAGCGGGGTCGTCAGCAGGCCCGTACGGGTCGTCGCTCCGATCAGGGTGAAGGGCGGAAGGTCGAGCGTGACGACCCGGGCACCTGCCCCCTGCCCGACCGTGATCGGCAGCTTGCGGTCCTCCATCGCCGGGTAGAAGGTCTCCTCGAGCGCGCGTGGCAGGCGGTGGATCTCGTCGACGAAGAAGACCGAGCGCGGTTCGAGCGCCGTCAGGAAGGCCGCGACGTCGCCCTTCTTCTCGAGCGCGGGACCGGCCGTCATCACGAACGGCACGTCGAGTTCTTCGGCGACGATCTGGGCCAGCGAGGTCTTGCCCAGCCCTGGAGGGCCGGCGAAGAGCACGTGGTCGAGCGCCTCGTCGCGGCGACTGGCGGCCTCGATGAAGATCCGCAACTGGTTCTTGATCTTCTCCTGGCCGACAAACTCGTCGATCCTGCGCGGGCGCAGCGAGGTGTCGAGATCTTCGCTGCGCTGCGTCGGCTCGACGGGGCCGGCGTCCAGCGAGGCCGAACGGATCGGGGTCGCCATCAGACCGACACCTGCCTCAGCGCCGACTGGATGAGCGCTTCGGCGCCTTCGCCCTCGGCGCGCGCGAGCATCGCCTCGGCGTCGGCCAGCGGATAGCCGAGCGCCAGCAGACCTTCGCGCGCCAGGCTGTACTGGTCGCCCGGCGCGGCGTGGGCGCGGGCTGCGCTGGGCACGCCGCTGGGGACGACCTTGTCCTTGAGTTCGACGACGAGCCGCTCGGCCGTGCGCTTGCCGATACCGGAGATCTTCTGGAAGGCCTGATGGTCGCCGGTCACAAGCGCGGCCTCGATGTCGCCGACACCCATGCCGCTGAGCACGGCCAGCGCGACCTTGGGCCCGACGCCGCTGACACCCGTCAACAGTGAGAAGAGATCGCGCTCGGGTGCGCCGGCGAAGCCGTAGAGCTGCATCGAGTCTTCGCGCACGACGAGCTGCGTCAGCAGCGTCGCCCGCGCGCCGACGGCCGGCGTTTCGGCCAGCGTGTTGCTCGAGACGTTGAGCAGGTATCCGACCCCGGCGGCCTCGATCACCACGTGGCTCTCGGCCTTCTCGATCACGTTGCCGCTGACAGAGGCGATCACAGCGCGGCCTCCACGGCGCCGGCCAGCGGCGCTGCGTTGACGTGGCAGACGCCGACGGCAAGGGCGTCGGCGGCGTGGTCCGGCGGTGGCGGTCCGGGCAGGTCGAGCAGTGTGCAGACCATGCGCTGGACCTGGTCCTTCTGGGCGCCGCCGCTGCCGCAGACGGCGAGCTTGATCTGCTGCGGTGTGTAGGAGGCCACGTCGATCCCGCGGCGCGCGGCCTCGCAGATGACCACCCCACGAGACTGCCCGACCTGGAAGGCCGTGCGCACGTTGCGCCCGAAATAGATCGATTCGACGGCCATGGCGTCGGGCTGCCACTGTCCGCACAACGCTGCCACGCCTTCGGCGACCGCCAGCAGTCGTTGCTCCAGCGGCAGCCCTGCCGGCGTCTCGATGACACCGCCGTCGAGCGCCAGCACCGCGGAGCCGCGCTGCTCGACGATGCCGTAGCCGGTGTTCGCAACACCGGGATCGATCCCGATGACCCTCATCAGGAGGTGTATTCCAGACACGAACGCATGTTCCTACCGGATGATTCTGCACTTTGTCCCGGATGACACTTCTCGACACTCGTAAACTTGGGTACATGTCAGGACATTCCAAGTGGTCATCGATCAAGCACAAGAAGGGCGCGGCCGACAAGAAGCGCGGCGCCATGTTCACGAAGCTGGCGCGCGCAATCCAGATCGCAGCACGCGACGGAGCTGACCCCAAGGGCAACGCCAGCCTGGCGCTGGCCATCCAGAAGGCCAAAGACGCCTCGATGCCCAAGGACAACATCGAGCGCGCAATCGCCAAGGGTGCCGGGCTCGACAAGGACGCAGCCGCCATCGAAGAGGTCGTCTACGAGGGCTACGCCCCGGCCGGTGTCGCGCTGCTCATCCACTGCTTCACCGACAACCGCAACCGCACCGGTGCCGACGTCCGCTCGATCCTGAACAAGGCCGGTGGGTCGCTGGGTGAGCCGGGATCTGTCGCCTTTGTCTTCGACAAGAAGGGTTCGATCGTCGTCGCCGCCGACGCGGCGTCAGAGGACGAGCTGATGGTCGCCATCGACGCCGGTGCCGAGGACATCGTCGAGGACGGCGAATACTTCGAGGTCGTGACCGAGCCCGGTGACTTCCAGGCCGTGCGCGAGGCCATCGAGGGCGCTGGTATCGCCATCGAGTCGGCCGACGTGCTGCAGCGCCCGAAGACCCGTGTCGAGGTGGCAGACGAGGACGCCGCCAAGGTCTTTCGCGTGATCGATGCGCTCGAAGAGAACGACGACGTCAACACCGTCGCCGCGAACTTCGAGGTCTCAGACGCCGCGCTCGAAGCGCTGGCGGCTCAGTAGTCTGAAACCCGCCGCCGGGTAGCCGTCCGGCGGCCTGCGACGCCGCGCGGCGCGCTCAAGTACGAACCAAACCCCTCAGCAGGCCCCGCTCACGGGGCGATGCGCGCGCGCTTGGCCTGCATCGCCGCCAGGCGCCCGGAAATCTTGATCGAGATGTTCGGCGTCAGCTTGTAGCCGAGGATGAGCAGGTGCGAGGTCCACGGCAGGGTGACCATGCGCTTGCGCTTTGCCACACCCTTGAGCAGGGTCTCGACGCCCTTGTTCAACGGCACGACGCCGCCGGGGATCTGGTCCTTGGCCTTCTTCGTGTCAAAACCGGTGGCGCGGGCGTTCTCGTAGATGCCGGACTCGATGAAACTCGGGCAGAGCACCGTCACGTCGACGCCCTTGGACTGAGCCTCGACGCGCAGCGAATCAGAGAGGCCGACGACGCCGAACTTGACCGTGCTGTAGGGCGAGAGCAACGGCGCCGGCGTGAGGCCCGCCAGCGACGCGGTGTTGACGATGTGGCCGTGTCCCTGGCGCACCATGTGCGGGTAGGCGGCCGAGACTCCGTAGGCGACGCTCTTGAGGTCGATGTCGATGATGGCGTCCCAGTCCTCGACCGGGATCTCCTCGACGTAACCCTGTACCGCGATGCCGGCGTTGTTGAAGATGAGGTCGATGCGACCGTGCTTCTCGACGGTGTCGTCGACGAGCTTCTTCACGGCAACCTTGTCCGTCACGTCGAGCGTGTGAGCCTCGGCGTCGCCGCCGAGCCCGGCGACAACCTTCTCAACACCCTCGGTGTTGATGTCGGCGGCGATCACGGTGCCGCCGCTCCTGGCGATCTCGGTGGCGAACCCCATGCCCAGCCCGGAGGCGGCTCCGGTGACGATCGCGACCTTGTCCTTGAAATACGCTGCGTAGCTCATGAGGGCGAGAATACTGCACGCTGGTACACGCGAGTACCAGCGTGCCCGCCGGGCGCGTCCGCAAGGTGTGCGGCCGGCGTGATCAGACCTTGAACTCTCCGTTCTCCTGCAGCAGCTCGCCGTCAACCTCGATGCGCCCGCCCTGCCGCATGTCGCAGACGAGGTCCCAGTGGATGGCCGAGTCGTTGACGCCGCCGGTCTCCGGATAACTCATGCCGACCGCCATGTGCACGGTTCCGCCGATCTTCTCGTCGAGCAGGATCTCCTTCGTACCGGTCGTGATGCCGTAGTTAGTGCCGATCCCAAGCTCACCAAGACGCCGCGCCCCCTCGTCGGTGTCGAGCATCTTGAGCAGGAAGTC
>JBIQMF010000175.1:0-4084 GCA_044463545.1 Solirubrobacterales bacterium | reverse complement strand
CCACTACACCGGAGACTCGCTGGGCCTGTCGATCGAGGCCAGCCGCACCGAGGCCGAGCGCATCGTCTTCTGCGGGGTCCACTTCATGGCCGAGACGGCCAAGATCCTCAGCCCCGAGAAGACGGTGCTGATCCCCGACACCCGCGCGGGCTGCTCGCTGGCATCGGGTATCAACGCCCAGCAACTGCGCGACTGGAAGGCCGAGAACCCCGGGGCCAAGGTCGTCATGTACGTCAACACCACCGCCGAGGTCAAGGCCGAGACCGACTACTGCGTCACGAGCTCCAACGCCGTGAACGTTGTCAACGCCATTCCAGAAGGCGAGCAGATCCTCTTCGGCCCCGACATGTTCCTCGGCAGCTACGTCGAGAAGATGACGAAGCGCCCGATGAAGGTCTGGCTGGGGGAGTGCCACGTGCACGCCGGTATCCGCCCGGCCGAGATGCAGAAGATGCTCGACGACAACCCCGAGGCCGAGTTCATGATCCACCCCGAGTGCGGCTGCTCGACCAACGCCATGGAGTACCTGGCCTGCGGCGACATCGACCCCGACCGCACCTTCATCCTCTCGACCGGGGGGATGATCGAGCACGCCCGCACGAGCAGTGCCAAGAAGTTCTTCGTGGCCACAGAAGAGGGCATCCTCCACCCGCTGCGCAAGGCCGCGCCGGACAAGGAGTTCATCGCAGCCTCGAGCGGGGCGGTCTGCGGCTTCATGAAGTCGATCACCCTGGTCGGCCTGCGCGACGCCCTGCGCGACGAGAAGTACATCGTCGATGTGGATCCCGAGATCGCCGAACGCGCGCGCATCCCGATCGAACGCATGATCGCCATAACGGCTTGACCCGTCTGCCTTCGGTCTGCCCCTGACGTAGCCGCCGAGGGCGTTCGGCAAAGGTTGACAATCGTTTGGTAAGGTTCTGTCGATGGCTTCCCCGGCCACCGATGAACCCTTGGTAGTACCGTCCGACGCCTTGACGATCAACGAGGCAGCGGAGACCACCGGTTGGTCTGCGCGCATGCTCCGTTACATCGAGAGCGTCGGTCTTGTCGTGCCGCCCCGCTCGGGCGGTGGCTACCGGCTCTACGGACCCGGCGAGCTGCAGCGGCTGCGCACCCTGCGCGAGCTGCTCAAGAGCAGCAGTCTTGAGATCGCCGACGTCGGATTCATGCAGCGCCTGCGCGATGAGCCCGAGGTCGACAAGGCCGTCAACGACTGGCTCGACCAGACGCCGCAGAAGCCGGCCGAGGTCGCATCAGGCGACTGGCTCAGTTTCGAGCAACGCAAGCACCAACAACTTCTTGACGCAATCAACCACCGCAACTCCTGAAGGAGATCAGCCCCGAAATGTCATCCACCCTCGAAGCCACTGACTTCAAGGTCGCAGACCTCTCACTCGCCCCGGCCGGGCGCAAGCAGATCGAGCTCGCCGAGCACGAGATGCCCGGCCTGATGTCGATCCGCGAGGAGTACGCAGCCGCCCAGCCCCTGAAGGGCGCGCGCATCATCGGCTCGCTGCACATGACCGTCCAGACCGCCGTCCTGATCGAGACCCTGACGGCGCTGGGCGCCGAGGTCCGCTGGGCGTCCTGCAACATCTTCAGCACCCAGGACGAGGCTGCCGCAGCCGTCGCCGTCGGCCCGAACGGCACCGTCGACAACCCGCAGGGTGTCCCCGTCTTCGCCTGGAAGGGCGAGACGCTCGAGGAGTACTGGTGGTGCACGGAGCAGGTCGTCAACTGGCCCGGCGAGCCAGCCAACATGATCCTCGACGACGGCGGCGACGCAACGATGCTGATCCACAAGGGTCGCGAGTTCGAGCTGGCCGGCGCCGTGCCGAACCCGGCCGACGCCGAGAGCGAGGAGTTTCAGGTCTTCCTCACGCTGCTCGAGAAGTCGGTGGCCGAGTTCCCGGACCGCTACACCAAGATCGCCGAGTCGATCAAGGGCGTGACCGAGGAGACGACGACCGGTGTCCACCGCCTCTACGAACTGGCCGAGACCGGTGACCTGCTGTTCCCGGCCATCAACGTCAACGACTCGGTGACCAAGAGCAAGTTCGACAACCTCTATGGCTGCCGCCACAGCCTCGTCGACGGCATCAACCGCGCCACCGACGTGATGCTGGCCGGCAAGACCGCCGTGGTCTGTGGCTTCGGCGACGTCGGCAAGGGCTCGGCTGAGTCGCTGCGCGCCGCCGGCGCCCGCGTGATCGTCACCGAGATCGACCCGATCTGTGCGCTGCAGGCGTCGATGCAGGGTTACCAGGTTGACACGCTCGAGAACCACGTCGAGACGGCAGACGTCTTCATCACGACGACCGGCAACAAGGACATCATCATGGCCGCCGACATGGCGCGCATGAAGGACAAGGCCATCGTCGGCAACATCGGTCACTTCGACAACGAGATCGACATGGCTGGTCTCGCCAAGATCGACGGGATCGAGAAGATCGAGGTCAAGCCCCAGGTCCACGAGTGGAAGTTCCCGAGCGGCAAGAGCATCATCGTGCTCTCCGAGGGTCGCCTGCTCAACCTCGGCAACGCCACCGGTCACCCGAGCTTCGTGATGAGCAACTCGTTCGCAAACCAGACGATCGCCCAGATCGAGCTCTTCACGAAGAACGACGACTACGAGAAGCAGGTCTACGTGCTGCCCAAGCACCTCGACGAGAAGGTCGCACGCCTGCACCTTGCCGCGGTCAACGTCAACCTGACCGAGCTGCGCGAAGACCAGGCCGCCTACATCGGTGTCCCGGTCGAGGGTCCGTACAAGCCGGACCACTACCGCTACTAGGCGGAACCCGCCAAGCAGTATCCGGCAGATGAGCCCGGCGCCGTCATGGCGTCGGGCTCTCGCCGCTCCGGGCTCTCAGGGCGGTGGAGGGCCGAAGGCGATCTGCGCCAGGTTGCGCACCCGTGGCCAGCAGCATTAGAATCGTTTGCATGCAAAGGATTCGGCTGGCTCTCGGATTTCTGCTCATTCTCTCGGCGCTTGCGGTTGCGCTCCCGGCTTCGGCTTCGGCTGCCGGTACGCCGTCGCTGCAGATCGTCGGCGGCGACGTCGTGCCCGACGACTCCGATGAATGGGACTTCATCGTTTCGATCGGCGAGGCCGGTGAGTATGGAAAGCACTACTGCGGCGGCGCAATGATCAAGCCGCAATGGGTGGCGACGGCTGCGCACTGCGTCGTCGACGAGTACCCATGGGATATTTCGGTCCGCATCGGCTCCAAGCACTCGCTCGGCAACGGAGGCACCGACGGCGAGATCATCCCCGTCGCGTCCGTTTGGACCAGCCCTGCCTTCAACGTGCTGAGCTCTGATCCGCGCGGCGACAACAACGGCGACTTCGCGCTGCTCAAGCTCGAAAGGGAGCCGGCGGTCGACTATGACCTGATCGAGATGGCCACAGCGGCCGACGACCCCGCGCCCGGAGCACAGCTGCGCGTCGCAGGGTGGGGGGCAGAGGTCTGGAAGGGACCCAGCTACACCGGCAAGCTCAAGGCGACAACCCTCTTTGCGCAGTCGATCGATGAGTGCGAAACGCTGACCCCGGCCGTTGCGACCGGAGATGCAACCGACCCCTACAAAGGCTGGATCTTCGGGTCGAGTCTCTGCGCTGACAACTACACCGTGCCCGACCTCCCGACGTCGACGTGTCAAGGGGACAGCGGTGGTCCGCTGGTGCGTTTTGTCGCAGGTACACCCAAGCTCGTCGGCGTTGTCAGCTGGGCCGTCCAGTGCGCCCTTGCGCCCAACCCGACGATCTTCGAGCGCGTCTCCGCGCACCACGCCTGGATGGACCTCGTCTGGTCGCGCGACAAGGTGGGCATGTCGTTGTCGAGTTTTGACTTCGCGACGATCCCAGCGGGCGCGCACCTGCGGCACGCGGTT
Organism: Solirubrobacterales bacterium; assembly: GCA_044463545.1. GTDB lineage: Bacteria > Actinomycetota > Thermoleophilia > Solirubrobacterales > JACPNS01 > JACPNS01. The sequence continues at coordinate 187 of JBIQMF010000175.1, read as the reverse complement.
CCGATCACGTACTACCCGACCGTGCCCGGCCTCGAAGCTGCAGTCTGGATCGATGATCTCTGGCTGACGTCTGAGGCTGGGTTCAGTGTCGACCCCTACTGCAAGGGCCTGCGGCTCTCGGCGTACTTCCCGAGCTGCAAGATCGACGTCACCTTCCGCCCCAACGGGGTCGCCGGCCTGCACCAGA
>JBIQMF010000174.1:0-4099 GCA_044463545.1 Solirubrobacterales bacterium | reverse complement strand
CGGTGCGCCGCGCGGGCATGGCCTCCTCGACCGCAGATCTGCAGCGTGACCTCGGCGGGGCACTCATGCAGTCGTTGCTCGGCGCGCTGCTGACGGCCGGCTACTTCAAGGCGGCGACGGCGGCCATCGGTGCCTCTGAGCAGGCTTCGGCCGTCAGCGACTCGGTCAAGGCGCAGCTGACGAAATCCTTTGCCGGCGCCGAGAGCATCGCCGCGCGCTATCCGCAGTACTCAGACCAGATCGTCGCCGCCGCCCGGCAGTCGTTCATCGACGGCCAGGACATGGCCTACGTGGCCGGAGTGTTGGCCGTCCTGCTGGGCTCGCTGCTCGTATGGACGCTGTTCCCGGGGCACGACGAAGAGCGCGAGACACTGGCCGGATATGCGGGAGAGGACGGCGGCGCGCCCGACGACTGAAGCGCGCTGCCCGGCCGACGCGGCTCACTCGTAGATGTAGGCCATCGGCGGGTCGCCGGCGAGGATGCGCTCACGGTTGTGCATGCACACCGGGCAGTCATCGGCGATGTCGTCGAGCGTCATCTCGCGCAGCGTCGGCGGCTTGCCGCTCATCATCGTTGCCGGTGTGCCGACGATCTGGATGATCCCGTCGTCGACCATCCCGAAGACCCGGGGGTCGCCAGCCACCACTGCGCCGCTCTCGGGGTCTCTGCGCGCGATCGGGAAGCCCGTCGCGTCGTAGTAGTCGGGGTTGAGCCCGAGCTCGGCGATCGCCGGATTGTTCGGGTTGACAGGGCGGTTCTTGTTCTCGTTGCGCGTCATGCAGTCCATCCAAACGACTTGCACGTGACGGATCAAGACCGAATTCGAACAATTCGTCGACGACGTTGGAACGATTCTGTGAAGCAGCCGCCAGAAAGATCTGCGAACTTCTGTTGACAGGGGCCGCGCTTTGCTGTAGCCTGCTGGCACGGTCTATGCGACCCTGGGGGGGTCGCATAGAAATCAACATCTGGGGGAGATCAACATTCCTATGCGAGACCTGTCCGTCAAGCACCTCCTGCTCGTGTGCTGCGCCGCGCTCATCGTTGCGCTCATGGCACCCGGCAGTTCATCCGCAGCGTCGGCCAACGACGCCTTCTACAAGTACACCGGCAGCACTCCACTGAGCAGTATTGCGCCGGGCAAGGTGCTCAAGACACGCACCGTCAACTACCACATCCTCGGCTTCAGGACGCCCCTGAAGACAACGCAGCTGCTCTACCGCGCCAACAACGCGCGCGGCCAGGCGACGGTCAACGTGACGACGGTGATCCAGCCCAACTGCTTCCTCTGCCTCAACCGCGACAAGGTGATCTCGTACCAGTCGTTCTACGACTCACTGAACCCCGACGACCAGCCGTCGGTGCAGATCGCGGGCGGGCTTTCGATCGGCGGCATGATCCCGCAGATTGAGACGGCGCTGTTTGTTCCGTTCCTGGCCGCCGGCTACACGATCATCACGTCAGACACGCAGGGCCAGACGGCCAACTTCGCAGCCGGCCCCGAGTACGGCATGAACACGCTCGACTCGATCCGCGCGGCCAAGGAGTCCTCGGCCGTCAACATCTCGAGCAACGCAAAGGTCGCCATGATCGGCTACTCCGGCGGCGCCATCGCCACCGGCTGGGCCGCCGAGCTCGCACCGACCTACGCGCCTGACCTCAACAAGAACCTGATCGGCGCCGCCTACGGCGGCGTGCTCGTGCACCCCGGCCACAACCTGCGCTACGTCGAGGGGACCCCGATCTGGGCCGGCGTCATGCCGATGGCGATCATGGGTATCGCCCGCGCCTACGACAGCGACATGGAGCCCTACCTCAGCGACTACGGCAAGCAGCTCTACGCCAAGGGTCAGAAGTTCTCGATCATCAACGTGCTGGGTCAGTACGCCGGACTCAAGTGGACGGACCTCGTGAAGCCGCAGTACAGCGTTCCGGAGTCGATCCCCGAGTACGTGGCGGCCGCCAACAAGGTGATCATGGGCAAGGGCGCCGCGCCGAAGATCCCGCTGCTGATCGGTCAGGGCACCGGTGGCGAGCTCGAGGGCACGCCCGGCAACAAGCCCGGCATCGGCAAGGGTGACGGCGTGATGATCGCCGGTGACGTGCGTACGTTGGCCAAGACGTTCTGCAGCAAGGGCACCAAGGTGCAGTACGACGAGTACGGCGGAAGCCACATCGTCGCCGCGCTGCAGTGGCTGCCCAAGGCCATCAGCTGGACCTTCGACCGCTTCAGCATCTTCAGTTCGCTGACGCTGCCCAACAACTGCTCGAAGATCCCCGCGGGTAACCCGCTCGACCCGCTGCAGGGAGTCTGAGCACCCTCCCCCGACACTCGGCAGAGATCGCCGGCCCCGCAGAAAGCGGCGGCCGGCGAAACCTGCCTCGCGGCGTCAACGCCCTGGCGCCGGAACTCGTCGAGGCCGACCAGCGTGCCCGTGTGCTGGACGCCATGACCCAGCTCACGGCCGCGCACGGATTCAACGCCGTCCGCGTCACCGACCTGATCCGCGCGGCAGGCGTCGCCAAGCCGCGCTTCTACGAACTCTTCGAGTCGAAGGTCGGGTGCTTTCTGGCGTTGATCGACCAGATCTTTGCCGATGCTGTTGGCGCAATCGCAGCCGCGCTCGACCCGACCGGAACCGCAACGGAGCGGGTCGGGCAGGGCATGCAGGCGCTCGTGGGCTTCGCCTTCGAGCAGCCCCAGCGCTCACGGCTGATCTTTGTCGAGGGTCCGACGGCAGGCCGCGAGGCGCTCGACCGCATCACCGCCGGGCGCGCCCAGCTGGCACAGTTCTACATCGCGCTGCGTGAAGAAAGCCGGCGACACGACCCGTCGCTGCCGCCGATGGCGCCGGCCCGGGCGACGGCCATCGTTGGTGCCATCAGCGAGATCATCGCGGTGGCGCTGAGCGCCGAGCAGGCGGTCGACCAGGCCGAGCTAGCGCAGGAGCTGACCGAGATCGTGTCGCTGCTGGCGGACGCGTCAGCCTGACTGCGCCAGCGTCTGCCCCGGGGACGGCACCCCAAGATACGAGACCGTGAGCTCGACTGCCTGGTCGAGCAACTCGTCGCGCGTGATGGCCGGCCCGTCGAGGACCCAGCGCGTGGCCAGGTTCTCGACCGCCACGATCGCGATCCATGCCCGCGTGCGTGCATGCTTGCGGTCCGTCTGGCCGCCGTGGAGGATCATCACCGTCGCCGCCAGCTCGCGCACGCGCGCCTGGACGGCCAGGTACTGCTCGCGCACGCGTGAGCGCGGCAGTTCCTCGGTCAGCACGCGCAGCAGTTCGGCGTCGCTTTCGAGCGCATGCAGCAGCGCGTCAAAGACGGCGCGCGCGTTCTCGGGCGTGAACTCGTCGATGCGCTCACTGAGCGACAGCTCAATTTCTGTCGAGAGGCGGTCCCAGTACCTGTCGATCACGACATCGAGCAACGACTGTTTGTCGGGGAAGTACTGGTAGAGCGAGCCGGGGCTGACGGCGGCGCGACGGGCGACGCGGTTGGTCGTGAACTGGTCGTAGCCCTCGTCGACCAGCACGCTGCGCGCGGCGTCGACGATGCGCTCGACCATCTCACGCGAGCGGGCCTGTTTGGGCAGCTTGCGCATGGTTTGCGAATTATATGCGAGCAATCCATCGCGTTATCCTTCTGGCATGCCAACACTCGAAACACAGGCCGCAAGCGGGATCCAGCTGCCGACACGCTTTCGTGAGCACGAAGCGCGCGGCGTGGCGATCGGCCGTCCGCTGCTGCGGCTGGGCCGCATTGACGGCAAGATCGACGAAGAACTCATGCAGCGGATCGGCCGCGCGCTGCTTCAGCGTGACGAGGCCGGCGCGGCCCTGGCGGACGCGATCAGAATGCGAGCCGGGGAGCCCGGACGGGTCACCCAGCAGCAGCTGCGACTGGCCATCGAGCAGGGGCTTGCGGCTGTGGATGACGCGCCCGAGGCGCTCAGTGAGTTCATGCAGCTCGTCTCGACGGTGCCGGATTGGGTTGACTGGCAGATGGTCGACCGCGGGGCGCTCGTGATGCAGCGCATGGGTCTGAACGCCCGAGACATCCTCGAGCAGCTCTCGCTGACCGGTGGCTACCGCT
>JBIQMF010000173.1:0-4107 GCA_044463545.1 Solirubrobacterales bacterium | reverse complement strand
AAGAGCGCGGCGTCGTCGACTACGGCTCGACACGGGCCAAGGTTCTGGTTGATCCGATCGACGGCTCGCTGAATGCCAAACGCGTCGCCCAGTCGTGGAGCCTGTCGCTGGCTGTGGCGCTGGGTGACACGATGGAGGACGTCGTCTTCGGCTACGTCTATGACTTCGGCGCCGACGAGGAATGGATCGCCCGGCGCGACCAGGGTGCGCGGCTCAACGGCGCCGCGATCGACCCCGGCCAATCCGGTCTGGGGCTCGAGGTCGTCGGGCTCGAATCGACGAAGCCGGCCTTCATGACCCCGCAGCTGATGGACTACTTCGCCGGCCGCGTCTCGCGGATTCGTTCGATCGGGTCGATCGCGCTCTCGCTCTGTCAGGTTGCCGCTGCCCGCTGGGACGGAATGTTGGGCCTGCGCCCCTGTCGCTCGATCGACGCCGCCGCCGGACAGTTGATCGCCCGCGAGGCCGGCGCCGTGGTCACCTACGGCGACGTCGGGCTGGCGGCGCCGCTCGATCTTGCGCCGTTTCGTCCGATCGCGGCCGCGCGCGACGCCGAGCGCGCAGCGTTTCTGATCGGCGCGCACGGCTGACAGTTCCCGGCGCGGGCCGTTCTTCGGCTCGGCAGGTCATGTTGTACCGCGGTGCTGATGTGCAGCGGCACGTTTGAAGCTGCGCCCTTGCGGATACGACGAACAACGCGACTTGTTGCGTCTGGGCGGGTGTAACGCATTTCGGCCGCAGACGTTGTATAGTTCGTACATTGTTACTTCTAACAAGCTTACGTAGAAAGGATGGCGCTCATGGCTGCCACCACCAAGAAGCCGGCCGCTAAGAAGGCCACCCCCCGCAAGACCACCGCAAAGAAGACCACGGCCAAGAAGCCGACGAGCGCACGCACGCAGGCCAAGGCCACCGCGACGAGCGCAAAGACCACGGCCAAGAAGGCCGAGGCCGAGGGCCGCAACGCACTCGAGAACGCAGTTGACGAGGCCCGCGCATACGCCGAGAAGGCCGCGCTCGTGCCGGTCGGCGCGGTGCTCGAGGTTCGCGACGGCGTCGTCGACTTCGTCGAGAAGTACACCTCGGTCGAGGGCGTCGAGAAGCAGCTCAACAAGCTCGAGAAGCGCGGCAAGACGTTCTCGAACCGCATCGAGCGCGACCTCAAGAAGCAGCGCACGCGCGCCGAGCGCGAGTTTCGCAAGCAGCGCAAGGAGATCGAGAAGACCTACAACACCCAGCGCAAGGACATCGAGGACCGCCTCTCGAGCCTCTCGGACGAGGTCGAGTCGCTGATCAAGGACGCCCAGGCCCAGGTCGAGAAGGTCCAGAGCCAGGTCGAGTCGCAGGTCGAGAAGGTCCAGAGCCAGGTCGAGAAGGTCGTCAGCTTCTAGACCGCAAGTCGTAACACACCGCCGCCTCCCAGCACCCCTTCTCCCCGGGAGCGGCATCCTCCCCCAAGAACAGTCCCTCTCCCCCGAGGGATCTCCAGAAAGGCCCCGGTTCCCCCGCCGGGGCCTTTCGCTTAAGCCCGTCGCATTGGCCTGCAGACCTTCTGGTCTGGAGAATCTGGGGCCCTGGCCGCGCGACCCACTGGCTGTCCAAGGATTTCCCCGTCTCGGCGCGACCTTGGAAGGCAGGCACCTTAGAGAAGGCTGATTCTTGCCAAGGTCCGGGGCACCGCGCCCCAGACCTTGGCGATTCAACTACGCAGACTGGTCAGCAGCAGGCGCCCGGGTGCCGTCGGCCAGCGATCAGGCAGCAGCGAAGTACTCGGCGTTGATGCCGGCGTACTTCGACCATTCCTCGGGCAGCTGGTCCTCGGCGAAGCAGGCGTCGACGGGGCAGGCCTCGACGCAGGCGTCGCAGTCGATGCACTCGTCGGGGTTGATGAAGAGCTGGCTCGCCTCGTCGTAGCCCGGCTCATCGGGCGTGGGGTGGATGCAGTCGACGGGACAGACTTCGACACACGAGTTGTCCTTCGTGTCGACGCAGGGTTCTGCAATTACGTAAGCCAAGGGAAGCTCCTTCAGAGACGGGGTCGAGAAACGGGGGCGGCCATTGTAGACCCATCTTCGCCGGTCAGACCTATTCTCCTCAGTTGTGATTCTGATGACGGGCGCAACCGGGACGGTCGGCCGGCCACTGCTTTCGCGACTGCTGGGGACAGGCCAGGACGTGCGCTGCCTCGTGCGCGAGCCGCGGCGCCTCGGGCCCGACCGCGTCAACGTCCAGATCGCCCTGGGCGACCTGGCCGAGCCAAAAGGCTTCGCACGCGCCATGCGCGGGGTCGAGACGGTCGTCCACCTGGCCACGGCCACCCGCGACCAGAAGCGCGGAACGATCGAGGAGCTCGGCGGCCTTGCGACCCTGCGGCTGGTCGCCGCCGCCCGCCGCGCCGGGGTACGCCGCATCGTCCACATCAGCTCCTTCGGCGCCTCGACGGCCTCGCCCAGCCGCTTCATCCGCACCCAGGCGCTGGCGTCCGAGACGGTGCGCGAGTCGGAACTTGAGCTCCTGCAGTTTGAGGCCGGGATCATCTACGCCCCCGGTGACCCGTGGCTCGCTCTGGTCGCGGAACTCGCCAACCTGCCGTTGATGCCGGTGATCGGCAACGGTCGCGCCGCCTTCCAACCGATCTGGGCCGAAGACGCCGCAGACGCCATCACCGCAGCGCTGCTGAAGGGGATCGCCACCCCGGGCGCACCGATCGCCCTTGCCGGCCCCGAGCAGCTGACCCAGAACGAAATTCTGCGGCTCGTGATGCGCCACCATGGCAAGCAGAAGCCGCTCGTGCACCTGCCGGCCGGCCTGGCTCGCCGCGTGCTCACGCGTCACGAGCGCCGCGTCGGCCCGGCCGCACTCGTCTCCTGGGATCAGGTCGCGATGCTGCAGCGCTCGGCGCTCTCGCCGCGCGGCACCGGCGACCTTGAGGCACTTGGCGTATCCCCCCTCGCGATGGCAGATGTGATGCCGACGCGCTGAGCGGCCGCGTGGACGGGTCCGAGCCCGAGTGTTGAGCGTCTTTTCATGGGTCATCCGATCTTCAGTACGCCGATTCTCGGAGTGTTTCCACGGAAACTGCATAGGACGATTCGCCTTCCTCGCGGATCGACATCGAAGGAGAGCCCGATATCTCCTCCAGTGAACTGCAGTCTGCGCCTGTACGAACCTCTGCCGTCAGTCTTGCCCGTCGGACCGACGACGCGGAAAAGCCAGTCGGTCGGGTCGATTTCGAATGGCACCGTGTCCACGACACTCAGTGTGCGACCGCCTTCGAGCGCCGCGTAGCGCAGATACTCGCTGTCGGTGTCGGGATCTCCGTCCCAGTCGTTCACGGCAGTGTCGTACCCGACATAGCCGGTACGACTCCAGTTCAAGTCGAGCTCGCCAGTTTGGTTCAGCCGCGCGGCGTAGCTGGTGAGATCGTCACCTCGGTAGGAGGAGTAGACGACGTGAACCCCGCCACCTGTCAACTCCACTGTCTTCGGCGTCCCTATTGTCGAGTCGGAGTCGTATGTTCGTGCTGGCATCAGCCTGCTGAGAGCTGTGTAGCTGTATCCGGCGACTCCCCAACTTCTGCTCGGTGTGCCAGTTGAGGAGAGTTTCAGAACGACCAATGCAGGACTGGTTCCTTCACGCTTGGTCTGCCCGGCGAGCAGTATGCGACCACTGCGACCGACCGAAATGCTCTCGACGGCGAACGGGACCTCCAAGCTCGATGAGCCGCCGAAATGACGAACTGGTCCACCGCGCGAGTTGTATGCCGTCATTACCGTGCGGAGGCCTTCGCCATTGCGACCACGCATCTGAACGGCGATCACGAATCGTCCGCGTGGTAACGCCGATATCAGTGGCTCCGCGTACTTGACGTCTGACTTCACGATTCTCAACAGCTTTTTCCCGGCAGCGAACTTCGGGTTCATCTGACCGTCGGCGTCGAGTCGCCAGAGGTAGGTCGTCGCGCCGAGTCCTGCAGAGGGATCGGCGCCGGGATTGCGAGCAATGATCACGTCATTTGAGAGACTCATCAATTCGAAAAGGCCGGTATCCGAACCCCGTCGAGCAATCGATCCGTTGCGTCCGAACCGCCGGTCCACATGACCCCTG
>JBIQMF010000172.1:0-4129 GCA_044463545.1 Solirubrobacterales bacterium | reverse complement strand
AGCGTTCCTCACGCGAGGGGCTGTGGTGGGGGCAGCCGCCGGCTGCGGGGGTTGCGGCTGTGGCATCGCTGGTGCCGTCTGGGGTGTCCATTTCTCCGGCCTCTCCTTACGAGCTGGGGTTTGTGCCGTCGCAGTCCAGCCTACCGCGAAGATTGGGTTTTACACAAGTTTCTTGTGCAAAGTGATTGCCGTCACGCAAGGCCCTACGGTCGGCCGCCGACAGGCCCCCGGGTCAGACGTAGTCGGGGTCGAGTCCGCGCAGCGTCGCCAGCGCATACTCGAGCAGTCCGTCGTGCAGGTGCACCGCGTGCTCGGCCTGCCCCATGCTCACGACCTGCGTGATCACGGCGCCGATCCCAGCCATCGTCGCCTGCAGTGTGAAGCGGTGCTCGGGCCGCACGCCGACAACCCCCAGCATCAGCTCGACGGTGCGCAACTGCATCTCCACGCGGTGCTCGATGGCGTCCTGGCCGGCGGCGTAGACCTCGACGTAATAGGTGCGCGAGATTCCCGGCTCTTCGGCGACGAGCTCGAGGAATGCCCGGATCATCATCGAGATCCGCTCGCGCCTCGTGCCGCCGGCCGCCTCGACGGCTTCGACCGCCGCGGTCAGGCGGTCGACCATCTCGGCCGTGGCGCGCTCGAATGCGGCCATGAAGCAGTCGTGCTTGTCCTTGAACTGGGCGTAGAAGGTCTCGCGCGACACGCCGGCGCGCTTGAGCACGACGGCCACCGTCGTCTTGACGTAACCCAGCTCTCCGACGGCCTCGCTCATCGAGCGCATGATCCGTTCGCGCTGGACCGAGGCGACCTCTTCGCGCGTCAGATTGTGGCGGCCGCGCGGCAGGCGCTCGAAGGGCGACCTTGCGGCATCTGGTCCAGCTTTCTCGGGCATCGGTTCAGTCTAGGGAGCACGCGCGTCCAGCGTCGGCTGCGAGATCTGCACGACTCCGGGGCGGTGCCTACTACCTTTGGCGTCAGTCGTGGTGACTCAGGTCGTCACGATGATTCAAGACAGTCGCTGTTCGCCGGGGGTTCTTTTCGATTTTCTGGTTCGCGACATGAGCAATACACAGGAGAAATCAATGCCCACTGGCACAGTCAAGTGGTTCAACGACGACAAGGGCTTCGGCTTCATTGCGCCGGAGGACGGTTCCAAGGACGTCTTCGCCCACCACACCGAGATCCTCGCGGACGGCTTCCGTTCCCTCACCGAAGGTGAGCGCGTGGAATTCGAGGTTGAACCCGGAGACAAGGGTCCCAAGGCTGTCGGAATCAAGAAGCTCTAGGTTTCGTTTCGACGACAGCCTCGCGCTGTCAGCCTTCAGCGGCGTCCCTTCGGGGGCGCCGCTTTTTTTTGCGCCTCAATGACGGGCGCAGATCGTCGTGCGGCTCGAACTGCTGCATCGGGTCCTCACCCTTGTAGCGCAGCGTCCCGATCATCGCCGCGACCAGAAACCCCAGGACGACCAGCGAGACGAGCGTCAGGACGTCGAGCCCGTAGAGGTAGACGACGGCGCAGGTGAGCGCCAGCAGCATCGTCGAGAAGGCAAGGCCGATCCACTGCACCGTCTTGCGTTGACGGGCGTCGGGCCGCTTCGGGCCGTTCATCAGCTCGATCACAGTCGGCTCGCGGTCGGCCGCACGTGAAGTCTCGTCGAGCTCGCGCGCCAGTTCGTCGATGCCGTCCACGCCGCCAGCTTACCCGGACTCCTGCCCGCAGCTGCCGAACTAACCTCAGGGTTATGGCACTGAACCTGCAGAAGCGCTACACCCCGTCGGTCGATCCGTTTGAGGATCTCGACGTGATCGATGCGCGCGGGCCGCGCACGCTGCAATCGACAGTGGCGATCGTCACGGCGCTTGCCTTCCTGCTGGATGCCTGGTGGCTGGTTGCGCTGATGGCGCTGCAACTGATCGTCGGGCTGTTGCTGGGTCGTCGCTACTGCCTGCCGTGCCTGCTCTGGTTTCGCGTGCTGCAGCCGCGCTTCGGCGAGGGACGCATCGAGGACGCGCGCGTGCCGCGCTTCGCCAACATCCTCGGTGCGATCTTCCTCACGCTGGCCAGCATCCTGCTTGCCGGCGGCCTCACGACGGCCGGGTGGGCCGTCACGCTGATGGTCACCGGGCTAGCTTCGCTGTCCGGAATCTCCGGGATCTGCGTCGGCTGTGAGATGTACAGCGCCTGGGCGCGCGTCCGTGGCATCGCACTGGCGCGCTGAGTGATGTCAACCACTGACCGATTCCTTCTGCTGGCGGCCATCGTCGCCGCGGCCGCCATGGTCGGCGCCGTCGTCAACGCACTGCTGCGGCGGCGTCATCAGATCGAGCGGATCGATCCCGCCGACCTCGACGACGGCACGCGCGTGGTCGTCTTCACGAGCCCCTACTGCCACGGCTGCAAACAATGGCTTGCCGCGCTTTCGGCGGACTCGATCGGCGCCACCGCCATCGACATCGCCGAGCGCCCAGATGCCGCCGCCCGCTATCGCGTCAGCAGCACACCGCGCGTCGTCGTGGTCGGACCCAGCGGCACGGTGTTGCAGGAGTTTCACCACTTCGAGCCGCGGCGCAGCGACCTCGACCGCATCGTCGCGCTCGAAAATTCCTGAGCCGCGCTGCGCAACTCGCGCGCGCCGGCGCGGTTTTGAGTTGGTGGGCGCCCCCTCCCTTCGTGCGCTCGCGCCAGATCCTGCTTGTCCTGGGGGGTTCAACGAAGGGACAGGTCACACGCGGTCACACACGCGCACAGGCCCGGTCCGCTGGAAGCGAACCGGGCCTTTGTGGTGGAGGCCCGACCGGCAGAAGCCGGACTGCCGGGCCGGGCAGCCTGCATGCAGCCGGGCGAGCCGCCCCGCGAAGTAGCCTCGCGGCCCTATGGATCTCGCAGAAGCGGTACGCACCAGACGCACATGGAAGTCCTACTCCGGCAACGCCCTGACGCGCGAGGAGCTCGATGAACTCTTCGAGCTCACACGCTGGGCGCCCAACCACAAGTTGACCCAGCCCTGGCGCTTTCGCGTGATCGGACCGGCGGCGCGAGCGCGGCTGCGCGAGGTTGCGGCAACTGCCGCGCGCGAGGGCGCACCGGAAGGCGCCGACGCAGACAAGGTCGTCGAGGTCGCCCTCAAGAAGCTCGACATGGCGCCGACGATGATCGCCGTCACGAGCGTACGCAACCCCGACCCCACGCTCGACTCTGAAGACTTCTCGAGCAGTTCGGTGGCTGCGTACATCCTCTTGCTGGCCGCCCACGCCAAGGGCTTTGCCAGCTTCTGGCGCTCGCCCGGCGTACTGCAGTCGGTCGCAGGCTCCGAGGCGCTCGGCATCGACCCGGGCGAGGAGGCGCTGGGCCTCATCTACCTCGGGCGCCCCGGCGACGTGCAGCCCAAGCCCGGCCAGCGCGAGCCGGCCGACCACTTCGTGCAGTATCTCGACTGAACCTGGCGGGGCGCTCAGGCCACGGCGACGCGCGCGCGGCGCTCGGCCAGCCTGCCCTCACGCTGCTGGCGCAGCGCCTTCGGCGCGTGCTCGTCTGCGTGATAGCTGCTGCGCACCAGCGGACCGGCTGCGACCGATTCGAAGCCCAGCTCGTAGGCGGCCTGCTCGAGCTCTTTGAACTCATCCGGGTGCCAGTAGCGCACGACCGGCAGGTGGTTGCGCGTGGGCCGCAGGTACTGGCCGACCGTCAGCACCTGCACGAGGTTCTGGCGCAGCAACTTGAAGGTCTCGATCACCTCGTCCTTGGTCTCGCCGAGGCCGACCATCAGACCTGACTTCGTGGCGACCTCGTCGCCCCCCATCAGCTTGGCGTTCCTGAGCACGCGCGAGCTGCGCTCGAAGGTCGAGCCGCGGCGCGCATACGGGTAGAGGCGCGGCACAACCTCGACGTTGTGGTTGAAGACATCTGGGCGCGCGGCGATGACCTTGGCCAGCGGCATCTCCTGGCCGCGGAAATCGGGCGTCAGCACCTCGATCTGCGTGCCCGGCGACTGCGCCTTGATAGCACGGATCGTCTGCACGAACGCGCCGGAGCCGTAGTCGGGAAGGTCGTCGCGGTCAACGCTGGTTATGACGGCGAAGCGCAGCCCCATCTCCATCGGCGTCGCGACGAACTTCCCTTCCGCTT
>JBIQMF010000171.1:0-4172 GCA_044463545.1 Solirubrobacterales bacterium | reverse complement strand
TGTCGTAGTCGTCGCCGAAGACCTTCGGGTTCTGCCCCTGGCTGACGGCGCGCAAGACCTTGGGGAAGAGGGTGTGGGGCGAGTGGTCGGCGAGCTCAGGGGTGCCGGCGCCGACGACGTTGAAGTAGCGCAGCGAGGTGTGCGCAAGGGAAGGCGTCGCGGCCGCCACGTCGCGCAGCAGCCATTCGCCTGCGACCTTGGTCTGCCCGTAAGGGCTTTCGGGCTTGGGCGGAGAATCCTCACCGACGGCCGCCGAGTCGATCGTCCCGTACCACGACGAGCTCGAGGAGAAGACGAAGTTGCCGACGCCATGCTCGGTCACCGCGTCGAGCAGCACGCGCATGCCCTCGACGTTCTCGCGGAAGTAGAGCGACGGCTGCTCGACCGACTGCGAGACGTACTTCAGCGCCGCCAGGTGCACCACGCCCTCGATCTCGTGATCTCTGAAGAGCGCGTCGAGCGCCGGCCGGTCACCGATCGATGCCTCGACAAAAGGGGTCGCCGCGTCGACGAACTCGCGGTAGCCAGTCGAGAGGTTGTCGAGCACGACAACCTCTTTGCCGTCGGCGAGGAACGCCCGGGCAATGTGCGAGCCGATGTAACCGGCCCCGCCGGTGAGTAGCCAAGCCATCGCGAGGATCCTACGCAGCCGCGTGCCGGGTCCTTGCCTGCTCCTGCCCCTGCGACGCCGGGCGAGCATTGGATGCGCCCTGCCGGGTCACGGTCGGGGGGGTTAAATGAATCGGCGACCGCGAGGACGCACGGTCGCCGACTCGAAGGTTGGCTGTGACGATCGGGGACAAACGAGTCTCAGCAATCAACCTGTATGTGTGACGGCCTGATTCGGCGTTCGGGGCAGACTCCGAAGCCGAACGGTAATTTCCGCCACGTGATCGGTGTCGGATCAACATCCGATCTCCTTTAGGATAAATCTGGACGCAGAATTAAGAATCAAACACGCGTCCACCCCGATTTCTGCCCATCTGGGGTAGTTGCCGCCTCGATCAAGCCGTGCGGTCGCCACCGGCGCGGGAGAGCAGCCAGGCAGCGCCGAGCGCCAGCGCGATCATCAGGAAGGGCAGAATCGGGACGCGCAGGAGCCCGCCCGTCGGCACCACGAAGGTCGCCAGCGGCAGCGTCAGCACCGGGAAGGCGACAAGTCGGGCCGCGGCGCCCGCACCTTCGAGCATCAGCGCCACGAGTCCGCCGATCACGAGCGCCAGATAGAGCAGCATCCAGACCGCCGCAAGCGCCCGCGTGGCGGAGAGGTATGTCGTCTCGCCGCGCACGCTGAAGGGAAGAATCCACTCGTAGTTCCAGTTCATGCTGCTCCACGCGCCGCGCGAGAAGCGCGGATTCCACGGCGTCACCAGCGCATAGGCCCGCTCGGCGGCGAGTTCTGGCGTGTCGACCAGAATCTGACTCTGGTCGAGCCAGCTGCCGATCTGCTCGGTCGGAACGCCGCCCGAAACCTCACTCTGGACCACGGCGAGCCAGCTCGCCGGCAGCAGCAGCACGCTTACGAGCAGCAGGATGGCGTGCTCGCGCCCCAGCCCGCGGAAGCTCCACCAGACCACAAGGAGCGCCAGCAGAAGGCAGCTCGGGTCAAAGAGGACGCAGCCGCCGACGGCCAGGCCGGCGGCGATCGTCAGCAGCAGGCTCGAGATGCCGGCGAGCTCTGGCGCGCGCTCGCGCAGCAGCGTCAAGAGCCAGACCGCGAGGACCAGCATGAACATCAGCGGCACCTGCACGGCCATGCCGCCGGGCAGCTCGAGCAACGCGACCGAGATCGTCAGCAGCGCGGGCGGCAGCAGCGCCCAGGCGCCGAAGAGCACGCGGCGGCTGAGCGCAAAGGTCAGCAGCGTCGCCGCGGCGACGAGCAGCGACTGCACCACCATCAGCGTCCAGTTGAAGGCGACAAAGGGGTCGGCGGCGCCGGAGGTGAGCTCGACGAGACCGCGCAGCAGGGCGCCGTAGCCGGGGGCGAAGGCCCGCGTGGCCTCGAGCGGGTTGAAGCCCCCGCCCGTCGCGCCGAGCTCGGTCAGGTTCAGCGACCAGAAGTGACCGCTGAAGACGCTGCCGAAGCCGGCGAGCTCGTCGCCCCACCGGTCAAACCACAAGAGCCGCGCGATCAGGCCGACGAGCGCGATCGACCAGGCCCAGATCCACAGCCGCCGCGGACTGGCCGGCTCGAGCAGCGCGGCGCGCGTGGCAGCTGCCGTCAACGCGGTCTCCTCCTCCTCGCGGGCAGGCTCGGACGTCGCCAGATCGTCGGGCGCGACTGAAGACAGTTCTTTCACACCTACCCCTTCGCCGCCCGAGGTCATTTACTTGCAGCGCGCGAAGCTGTTTGATCCGTCCGTGCGGTGGCTGCTGCCCTTCTGTAGGCGGGCGGCGCGACCCCGGAGCTGCAAACCGCGCCGGGCGATCGCCAGCGGCTACCAGCGCCCACTCTCGCAGCCGACGCCGACCGGCGCGCAGCTGCGCACGACTGCCCCGCCGGGCGCAAGCGCCATCACGAAGCTCCGCCCCGAGGCCGAGGTCTGGCTGAGGCAGTAGTCGGTGCTGCCGGGGCCGACCGCAGGATCACAGCTGTCGCCCACAAGCCCGCCGACGACGGCCACCGTGCCGTCGCCGCAGGCGCCGCTCTCAACGATCGACGGCTCGTCGCTGCGCAGCGTCGTGAGGTTGACCGAGGAGTAGCTCTGCTGATTCGTGAAGACGATCTCCATCGCCGTCTGCATCGTGTGCAGCTGGCTCTTGGCGCAGGCGTCCTGGCTCTTCTCACGCTGGTTGAGGAAGGCCGGTATCGCCACACCCACGAGGATCCCGAGGATCACCAGTGCGACCATCAGTTCGATCAGCGCAAAACCGCGCTGGTCTTTGAGTTGCTCAGTCAAATCTGTCCACCCCCAAGTCTGCCTGTCCCATTACGTTCCCACAAACACGAGCGGCGCGCATGATGCGCGCCAGCCCGGCATGTCCCCGATGCGCCAGTTGTTCCCCGATTGCCACAGGCCGGTCTGCCGACGGCCCGTGGCGAGTTTGTGGCTGAGACACCTGCGGTATCGGCCGACGACCCTCGGGGCTTGACTCTGGGGTGCTCCCCCCATGGACGGATGTATGAGCAAGATGCCGGAAATTGGCTCAATTGTATTGCCGATGACTGCGCTTGACAGGCCGTGTGAAACCTAGAATCAGAGGCGCACCGAACTGCTTTCCAGCTCGCCGGCCGAAACCCTCCAAAAGTTCCGTCGGGCGCATTTGATTGTTTGTCGAGTTACCCGCTGACGGTCCCCACGAGGCCGCAAAGTGGTGTTTTCTGGAGCATCTTGGAGGAGGAGAAGAGACGATGAACCCACCCGAAACGGCCAGCTTCGGCCAGACCGGCGTCACGGCACAGGACGCCGCAGACACAACTGAATTCACACTTGAGGCCCTGGGCCAGATCAGCCGCGGCTCGATCAACGGCCACGGCAAGGGTCTTTCGATCACGCGCCGCTACACAACCGCTGGCGTCCACCCCTTTGACGCAGTCGAGTGGGAGCTGCGCGACGCCGTGATCGGCGACCCGGCTGACCCTGCCTTCGAGCAGCGCGGGGTCGAGTTCCCCAAGAGCTGGAGCCAGAACGCCACCAACATCGTCGCCCAGAAGTACTTCCGTGGCCAGCTGGGCTCGGACCAGCGTGAGAACTCGGTCAAGCAGATGATCTCGCGCGTCGCCGGCACGATCGCCGGCTGGGGCCGCGACCTCGGCTACTTCGCCAGCGAAGAAGACGGCAACGCCTTCGAAGACGAGCTGACCCACATCCTCCTCCACCAGGTCGCCGCCTTCAACTCGCCCGTCTGGTTCAACGTCGGCTTCGAAGAGCGCCCGCAGTGCTCGGCCTGCTTCATCCTCTCAGTGCAGGACACGATGGAGTCGATCCTCGACTGGAACACCCAGGAGGGTCAGATCTTCCGCGGCGGCTCCGGCAGCGGCATCAACCTTTCCAACATCCGTGGTTCGATGGAAGCGCTGGGCAAGGGCGGCACCGCCTCCGGCCCCGTCTCCTTCATGCGCGGCACCGACGCCTGGGCCGGCACGATCAAGTCCGGCGGCAAGACGCGGCGCGCGGCCAAGATGGTCGTGCTCGACGTCGACCACCCCGACATCCGCGACTTCGTCTGGT
>JBIQMF010000170.1:0-4254 GCA_044463545.1 Solirubrobacterales bacterium | reverse complement strand
CGCTTCGGCCGACGGGAACTTGTTGCCGCCTGCGGCAGCGCCGTGATGGTTCAGCACGCAGGCCAGCAGTGCCAGCTCGCGGTCGGACGAGATGCCGCCGGCACGGCGGATCTGCGCGCGGATGATCTCGACCCCGAGCTGCAGGTGGCCGATCATGCGGCCGGCTTCGGACTGCACGATTTCGGCTCCGTACACGAACTCGCGCGTCTTGCCGATGTCGTGCAGCAGCGCGGCGGTCACGAGCAGATCGACGTCGAGTCGGCGATGCAGATCCTGGGTCTCGCGCGCCAGCGTGGCGACGGCGACGGTGTGCTCGAGCAGTCCGCCGATGTAGGCGTGGTGCCCCCCGACCGTGCAGGGGGCCGTGCGCAGGCCCTCGCGCAGCTCGGCGTCGCCGAGGATCTGGCGCAGCAGCTTGCTGAAGCCTTCGTCGCTGACTTCGGTGGCCAGGTGTTCGAAGAAGCCCTCGAGCTCGTCGATGTCGCGGTAGGCCGTCGGCAGGTAGTCGGCGGCGTCACCGGCTTCCTCGGGCTCAGCACGCTTGATCGATCGCAGGTTGATCTGCTGCTGGTCCTGGAATGACTCGACGCGGCCGGCCACGCGGACGATGTCGCCGCGCTCGAACTGGGCGTCGAAGAAGCTGGCGTCGCGGAAGGCGCGTGCCGGGATGCGTCCGGTCGAGTCGCGTAGCTCGACCGAGAGGTAGGGCGTGCCGCTGCGCGCCGTGAGCTTCTGTTTCTTGGTGCAGGCGTAGACGCCGTCGACGTCGGTCTCGGGCTTCAGGTCGGCGATCGCAGGCGCGCTCGTCATGGGCGCAGTCTATGCCGCGCCGCCCGCGTCAGGACGATCGACCGATGTTCTCGCGGGCGCTACCGGGTAGCTTGTCTGTTGATGAGAGACGGAGCAGCAGAGAGCGTCATCTGGTCAGACGCGGACATCCCGCAGGGACCGGTGCTGGTGTTGAGCTTCCAGGGTTGGAACGATGCCGGGAGCGCGGCCAGCGCGGCCGTCTCCTACCTCGGTCAGCTTGGCGCGCACAGCCAGATCGCAGAGATCGATCCCGAGCACTACTACGACTTCCAGTCGCACCGCCCGCAGGTCAGTATCCGCGGGGGCGCAATGCGGCACATCGAGTGGCCGCGCAACGCCTTCTACACGGCCGAGGTCGACGGTCTGCCCGGCGGCGTGCTGCTGATGGAGGGCGAAGAACCTTCGATGCGCTGGCAGACCTATGCCGACGCCATCGTCCACGTGGCCAGCGAGTGTGACGTGAGCACGGTCGTGCTGCTGGGGTCACTGCTTGCCGACGTGCCGCACACCCGCAGCACGGCGATCAACGCCATCTCGACGAACCCCGAGTCGATCGACGGCCTCGGCCTGCGCCTGGCCGAGTACGAGGGGCCGACGGGCATCACAGGCGCCGTCGAGGCGGCCTGCGCCCGCGCGGGCCTGCGCACCGTCAGCCTCTGGGCATCGGTGCCGCACTACGTGGCGGCCACGCCCAACCCACCGGCCGCGCTGGCACTGCTGCGCGCCTTTGAGGCCGTGACCGGTGCGATCGTCGACGGTGCAGAGCTCGAAGCATCGGCCGACCGTTTCCGCGAGCAGGTGTCGGCGGCGGTGGCCCAGGACGAGGAGATCTCCGGCTACGTGCGCACGCTCGAAGAGAATGCCGACGCCGACGCCGACGACGAGAACTTCAATCCGATCCCCTCGGGCGACGCCATCGCCAAAGAGATTCAGCGCTTCCTGCGCCAGCAGGACGACGGGCGCTGAGCGCGCAGCCTGTGTCCGCTGGCCGGCGCCTGTTTTAGGCCTCGGTGGCCGGACAGACGTGGTTGAACGGGCACGTCTTGCACTTCTGGTACTCGGGGTCCGGGGTGAAGTCCAGCGAGATGATGCGGTCGGCAACCTCGTCGATCGTCTGGCGCACCTCGTCGACGCGCTCCTGACTTGCGGAAGCCTCGATCACGGGGTTCTCGTTCTCGAGGAAGACATAGGTCAGTTCGTCGGCGTCGACGCCGAGTTCGGCCGCGCCGGCGAACTTGTAGATCGCCAGCTGGATCTCTTTGGCGACCATGTTGCGCAGCGCCTGCGCGCCGCCCTTGTCGTGGCCGGTCTTGTAGTCGATCACGCGTTGGGTGCCGTCGTCCAAGGTGTCGATGCGGTCGATCTTGCCGCGCATCTGGATGCCGTCGAGGATCTTGCCACCGACCGGGGTCGTGCGCATCTTCTCCGTCGGCGGCAGGCGCAGCGTGAAGCCGACCTCGGTGCGTACCGTGCCGCTGGGGCGCGCCATCGGGCTCTCGGCGTAGCGCTCGAGCATCACGCGTGCGCGCTCAAGTGACTGGCGCTCTTCGTCGGTGCGGCCCCAGCCACCGCTGGCTGTCGCCTGCTCCAGCAGTTGCATCAGGCGCTGACGGGCAACCTCTGGTTCAACCGGGGCGTCGAGCTCCTTGTGGAAGCGTTCGAGCACGTTGTGGACCGTCGTGCCCAGGCGCAGGTGCGTCTGGTCGGGGGTCGGGATGTTGAGCACGTTCTCGAACTCGTACTGCTTGGGACAGCGCAGGTAGCTGTTGATCGAGCTGGCCGAGAGGCGCAGTCGGTTGCCGACGGTGGGGATGTAGCTCGAGAGCTTGGGCTGGGCCTCCTCGAGCGACTGCTCGAGCATCTCGGCCGCGGCCTCGGCCTGCAGCAGGCGCGCGTCGAGCTCGCTGGCGGCGAACTCCGAGCGCTGGGCCGGCGACATCTGGCTGACCAGCATGTCGTTGACCTCGGGCAGCGCGCCGGCGATCGTTTCGCCGTGGCGCAGGCGGTGGGCCAGGGCGCTGAGCTTGAGCAGTTCGGCGAAGCGCGCGAAGTCGGCCGGGGTTCCGGCGTGGGCGTCGAGCCGCATCTCGCCGAGGTCCTGCCCGGCGTCGCTGACCGAACGCAGCAGCGCGTTGCGCAGCGCCTCCATCTCGGCATGTACGAAGTCGCCGGTCTCGAAGTCCTGTTCCTCGAAGCTCTGCTCCTCACCACCGACGGCCAGCATCGCCTCGGAGTAGAAGGGGCTGACCTTGTGGCCGCGCTTGTCGGACTCGAACCAGCTCAGCACGAGCTGCCTGCGCGCACGCGTCATCGCCACGTGCACGAGTCTGCGGACCTCCTCGGTGTGCGCTTCGCGTGCCTCGTCCTTGTTGGTGGGCACAAAGATCGGGTCGTGCACGAGCGCGTCGGGCACGTTGCGGCTGTTGGTGTTGCGGCCGGGCCAGCGCGTGGTGACCATGCCGGGTACGAAGACGTGGTCGAACTCGCGACCCTTCGACCCGTGGGCCGTCATCAGGCGCACGGCGTCGGGGTCGCTCTCGGCGGCCTCACTCTCGACGTCGAAGCCGGCCTGGGCCATGCCGGAGATGTAGTGCGCGAACTCGCGCGCGCTGCTGCCCGGCGAGTTGTCCTCAAACTCCTCGGCCAGTCGCTGCAGCTTCGAGAGGTTGGCAAGACGGTCGTGGGCCCCGGGTCCGCCTTCCAGCAGCACGCTGCCCTTGATCCCGATCTCGGTGATCAGGCGGATCATGAATTCGCCGGGACCGACGTCGTCGAAGTCGGCGTCGAAGCTCTCGAAGAGCGCATTGAACTGGCGCACGCGGTCGAGCGTCTCGGGTGTGAACTGGCGGCTGCGCGTGGCGGCGCGCATCGCCTCGACAACGTGGGGGTGCTTCTCCTTGCGCATCCAGCGCATCAAGGCGGCGTAGTCGGCGCTGTCCATCTTCACCGGGTTGCTCATGAGCAGTCGCCAGGCGTCCTCGTTGAGCGTCGGGTTGGCCAGGACGCGCAGCCACGAGAGCGGTACGCGGATCTCGAAGCGCTTGAAGAAGTCCTTCTCGATCATGCTGTAGGGGATGCCGTGGGCGCCGAGGCGGTCGGCGATCACCTTGAGCGCCGCGCGCGTACGGCCCAGCACGCAGATCTCGCGCGGCGCGACGTGCGCGTCGGCGATCAACCGCTCGATTTCGGCGACGATGGCCTGCACCTCGGCCACCTCGCTCTCACCCTTCCAGAACTGCACTGCGCCGTCGGCGTTGCCCTCGGCGGCGCGCAACTCCTTGGACACCCGGCGGGTGTCCGGGATCATCTTCACGACGGCCCGTGCGGCGTCGATGATCGGCTCGGCCGAGCGATAGTTGAGCTCGAGCTCGACGCGCGTGGCCGTGCCGAAGCGGCGCTCAAAGTGCACGATGCTGCCGGACGATGCGCCGCGGAAGCCGTAGA
>JBIQMF010000169.1:0-4254 GCA_044463545.1 Solirubrobacterales bacterium | reverse complement strand
GTCCGGTCGGACCACAGGGTCTGCCCGGCGCTGCAGGATCGACCGGACCACAGGGACCACAGGGTGAGCCGGGACCGACGGGTGCACAGGGACCGCAGGGTGAGCAGGGACCGCAGGGCGAACAGGGACCACAGGGTGAGCAGGGACCGACTGGTAGCCAAGGACCGATCGGTGAGCCGGGCGCCACCGGGCCGGTGGGGCCGATCGGGTGAGCCCAGCCCTCTGAAAGCTCAACCCTCTTAGAGCGCCGCCTCTTGAGGCGTCACCGCCGAGGCCCGTCCTGCCCGGGCCGAGACGACCCGTCCCGAACCCCGGGGCAGCCAGCGGCAGCGCCGGTCAACGCTTCGTCAGGCGACCCACCCGTTCGCTCAGAATCACGTCAAGGCTCCATGGCTGCGCAGGCTTCTGCGGCTCGACGAGCTCGCAGCGCAGGCCGGCCGCTTCGACGATCTCCTGCACGCCGTGCGGATCGTCTGAAACCCGGTCGGACTCGACGAGGATGCGGGCGACGTCTCCGCGCGTGGCCTTGGCCATGTGCGTGACGACGCTACGCCTGCCCTCTTCCTCGACAAAGACGCGAACGGCCAGCCGCCTGCCGGCGTCCGGCTTCCACGCCGCGACGTAGCCGGCCGAACGCATGTCGACGACCAGACCGTCCGCCGGCAGCACGGCCGTCAGCGCCGGCTTCCACCAGGCGGCGAGGCCCTTCATGCGCGGCAGACTCGCGTCGATCCCGAGTCGGTAGGCAGGGATGCGGTCCTCCAGCCGCACGACGCCCCAGAGCGCCGACTGGATGAGCAGGCGCTCGGCGGCGCGCCGCCGCTGCGCCGCCGAAAGCGACGCAAGGCCGAGGTACTGGTAGAGCACGCCCGTGTAGATGTCGGCGGCAGGGGCTGCTGGCGCGCCCAGGAGGTCGGCGTTGCGCGCGAGCTCCCCCACCTGCGACTTGCCCAGTCCCAGGGCCTTCAGTGCGCGCGCCGGCTGCACGCGTGAGAGGGCACCGAGCTTGGTGATGAGGTGTTCGCGCTGCTGGCGAAGCTCCGGATGGACGAGTGCGTCGAGGTCGACGGGCGCGGCACCCTCCGGCGCCTCGGCCTTGCCCTCAGATGGCGGCAGCATCACGATCACGCGCGGCAGCCTACGCGCTGGCCGCTTCAGAGCTTCAGCGGGGGCAACTCGACCTCTTGCAGGACGGGCCAGGTCTCCACGCCGATCTGCCCTGTGACGGCCAGACCCTTGCGGCGCTGGAAGGCCTTCACGGCGGCAGTCATCTTTGCGTCGAAGCTGAGACTGGTCGAGAGCCTTGCGCCGTCGGCGTTGAGCTTGAGCTTGGCCCAGCGGACCATGTCGCTGCGGAAGCCCTGCTTGAGCAGCGGATACGGCGTGGCGCGACGTTTGGGCAGCTTCTTGAACGAGGTCGACAGCGCCCGCCACGTGTTGGGACGCGTCTCGTGCCAGACCCACCAGCTGTAGCCCTTGGCCTTGTACTTCTTGGCGTACTTACGGAAGGACAGCGCACGCGAGGCCGGGACGCGCGCATAGGTCTGGCCCAGCGGGTGGATCGGGCGCTGGTAGATCTGGTTCCACTGGTAGGTCTTCTGGAAGACCGAGGGGATCGACGCGCGGAATGCCCAGAAATACATCTGCGGCAGATTCCATTGCGCGCCGCCCGGACCGAGGAAGACGCTGTAGGGGACGGTCGGGTGGTAGTCCGGGTAGGCGAAGCTTGTGAAGCCGACGGGGTAGTCGGCGTCGATCTTTGAGCGCAGCCGCTTGATGTACTGGGCCGCCTGCTTGTGACGGTTCTTGTATTCGACCTCGGCGTTGATGACGATGCAGTCGGCACCCAACCTGGCCGCGCGCGCAGCGAGCTCCGCCTCGACCAGTGGATAGCGACCGTAGATGTACTGCCAGGCGCAGACATTGAGGCCGGCCGCCTTGAACTGCGGCGCGTAGCGCTCCCACTGCTGCCACCAGTTTGCCCCGTCGCCGCTTTTGATGAAGAGGGTCTTGATCTTGTAGCGCCTGGCCTTGGCGATGATCTTCTTGACATTGCCGCGCTCGGCCTGCGAGACGTACCAGATCCACATCCCCTGAGTCTCGAAGGGACTCTTTGCGGCGGCGCTGGCCGGACTCGGGGCGGCCAGCGTCAGGCAGCAGGCAAAGGCCAGCAGTGCCAGCAGCCAGGCGCAAGGGCGCGGGCCGGCGCAGGTTCTGTACATGGGCGAGGCAGACATCGAGCTTCTTGATTCTTCGAACACGCCGCTCGATCCTTTGTTGCGCCCGGCCGACGGATGCGATAGCCTGCCCCCAGTCAAAAACGGAATGACATGTCATTCTATAACCTGAAGCAGTCGACCCAGCGATTTCAAGAGGGAACCCGTGAACCCAGCACAAGCGACAAAAGTGCGAGTGGCAGAAGTGCAAGAAACGACCCTGCAAGAGACAACAGTGCTCGTGATCGGCGGTGGCTACAGCGGCATCGGCGCTGCGATCCGGCTCAAAGCGTCTGCGATCGACGACTTCATCGTGATCGAAAAGGCACACAAGCTGGGCGGCACCTGGCGCGAGAACACCTACCCAATGGCCGGCGCCGACACGCCGTCGATCATCTACTCCTTCAGCTTCGCGCGCAATCCCGATTGGGACTACACCTTCGCCCTGCAGCCGCAGATCGAGCGCTATCTCGACGAGACGGCCGAGCTTTTCGGCGTCACCGAGCATGCCCAGTTCAACACCGAGGCCGTGAATGGCACGTGGGATGAGGATGACGCCCGCTGGGTGATCGAGACCAACCGCGGAACGATCCGAGCGAAGTACGTGATCGCATGTTCGGGCCCGATGCACGAAGCCGCCTTCCCCGAGATTCCCGGCGTCGAGAGTTTTTCGGGCGAGGCCTTCCACACCTCACGCTGGGATCACTCGGTCGACCTCAGTGGCAAGCGCGTGGCCGTCATCGGGACGGGGGCATCGGCCATCCAGTACGTGCCGGTGATCCAGAAGCAGGTCGGCGAACTGATCCTCTTCCAGCGCACGGCGCCGTGGGTGATGCCGCGCCTCAACCGCCGCGCACGCCCCTGGAAGAAGGCCCTCTACCGCCGCTTTCCGGCCATCAACCGGCGCGTCGCAGACCTCGTCTATGCCGGGAGCGAAGGATTGCAGTGGCTTGAGCGCCGGCCTGCACGTATGAAGCTGCTTGAAGCCATCGGGCGCTGGAACATCAACCGCCAGGTCAATGACCCAGCGCTACGCCGACAGTTGACCCCGAACTGGGCGATGGGCTGCAAGCGCATCCTCTTCAGCAACGACTGGTACCCGGCGATCACTGCGGAAAACGCCAAGATCGTCGCCAGCGGAGTGGCCTCGATCGACGCCACCGGCCTCGTAGACAGCTCCGGAGGGCACCACGAGGCCGACGTGATCATCTACTCGACGGGCTTCCGCGTGACCGATCCCGACATCGCAAAGCGCGTGCGTGGTCGCAACGGTGAGTTGCTTGCAGACCACTGGCAGGGCAGCCCCTTTGCCTATCAGAGCGTCGCCGTCGCGGGCTACCCCAACGCCTTCATCCTGCTGGGCCCCAACGTCGGCAACGGCCACGGGTCGGTGACAACGCTGGTCGAGCTGCTTTCGGACTACATCGTGCGCGGCATCGAGACGGCCCAGCGCATCGGCGCGCGCAGCATCGAGCCGCGCGCAGACGTCCAGAAGAAGTGGAACGACGAGGTCCAGCGGGCGCTCGAGGGCACCGTCTGGAATGACGGCGGCTGCTCGAGCTACTACATCGACGCGACCGGTCGCAACTCGGCCATCTACCCCTGGACGACGATCCGCTTCCGCCGGGATACGGAGCGCTTCGAGCTCGGCGACTACGAAGTCGAGCTGCCAGGCCGCGTGGCTCCGGCGCCGACGTCGGCCCCGCAACCCGAGGCGGTGCCGGCATGAACGAAAAGCCAGCCCCAATCGAGCTGCCGGGCGCCGTCGTCGCGATCACGGGTGGCGCACGCGGAATCGGCAATGAAGCGGCCAAGATCTTCCTGCAGCGCGGCGCCAAGGTCGTGATCGGCGACCTCGATGAGGAGTTGACCGTCGCCGCCGCCGAGGCACTGGGCCCGCGTGCCCATGGCGTGCAACTCGACGTCACCGACAGCGGCTCCTACGCCGCCTTCCTAAGCGCGGCAGAACAGCTGGCAGGCCCCGTCGACGTCCTCGTAAATAACGCCGGGATCATGCCTGCGGGCCCTTTTCTCGACG
>JBIQMF010000168.1:0-4271 GCA_044463545.1 Solirubrobacterales bacterium | reverse complement strand
TGCTCGTCAGCCTCGTGACGCTCGTGCTGTCGCTGCTCGGGCTCGCCGCCAGTCGGCGGGCTCCCTGGCTGGGCCGCAGCATCGCGTCGCGACTCGACGGCCTGCTGCAGTCGCAGGCGGCGACCCTGCTGCTGCTGGCGCTGCTGGCCGCTCCCGGCTGGGCATGGGCGCTGGTCAACCGCTCGACGATCACCTGAGAACGCGCCCGACGCGACGTTGGCCTTGTAGCTGCGTCGAGCCGGCGGCGACGCGCGGCCGGGCCGCAGCCGCGGGCGACCCGGCACTGCCGGGCGCTACGCCGGCCAACCCAGACTGCACACGCTCAGCAGGCGCTCTGCGGGCGCTCAGTAGGCGCTCTTCGAGCTCAGCCTGCCGTCGTCGAAGCAGAGCTGGAACATGTCGCCGAACTCCCCGCCCTTGCGGTTGTAGTAGATGCAGCTCATGTTCGACTGGACGTCGAGCTCGGCAACCTCGGACTCCATTTCCTGCGAGTCAGTCGGCTGGCCGAAGCGCTTCTCCACCTGGTCCTGCGTCGTGCCCATCTTCAGCTGCTTGAACTGTCGCTGGGTGATGGCACTCTCGTTCTGCTGGCGATCGAGCTCTTTGTCGACCTCGTCGACTGCACCGCCGATCAGCGCCACGCAGCCGACCATGAGGACAGCTCCAAGCAGCAGCAGCCCCGCCACGACCTTCAGCAGCGTGCGCTTCTTGTACTTCTTGCCACATGTCGGGCAGCGGTTTGCCGTCGTCTGCGCCACTGCCGAGCAGTGCGGGCAGATCTTCTGGGGTGCAGCCCCTGGCGGATACTGAGCGTTCATCAATTCCTCCTGAATGCGTGGTTGATGAAGGCACAGCCGCAACCAGGGCCCGCACTCTGACATCGCGCCGGGGCGGCCGCGCGCTGTGCCGCACCGACGCCGCTCCCCAATTCTTCTCAAGACCTTCGTCCATTTGTGGGATACTGCGCGCATGCTCAAGCGCAAAGTCCACGCTTTCACACTCGCCCTCGTCGTCGCCCTCGTGGCGATCGCCGCATCCGCCGCGCCCTCCGGCGCCATGACCCTCGATCAGGCGGCTCAACAGGTCTCGGGCATCCCGAACTCGAAGTGGACGACGGGATCGATGGGCCAGACCTACGGCACCAACTGCTCGACCGCGATCCTCGGCAGCTCTTACCCGGAGATCATGGTGATGGCCTTCTCTGGCTACGGTGGCAAGCCGGGCACCGTGCGCGTCGGCGACGACTACTGGGCGATGGTGCACCTGGCGGTGACAGGAAATCCCTGCCCGCACGGCTCGGACATCATCGCCATCGACCTCGCGCTGCCGCCCGGCACCAGCATCGACGGCACGCGCCAGATCCGCTGCTTCTCCACCCCGCGCCTGAGCGACGACTACTACGAGAGCACCAACGAGACGTGGGACATGCGACCGATCGGCGTCAACGCCTACGGGCGCAGCTGCCCGACCGGCCTCACGCCTTCGGCAACCGGCCACGGCGTCGGGCTCGACTTTCGCGGACTCGCCAGCGGCCAGAACTTTGTCATGTATGTGCCCGTGCGCTCAACCCAGCAGCTCGTCGGGATGGGCAGTTCGGACCACCGCTTCGTCTGGCTCGTGAAGCCGTTTCTGGCCTATGACTATTTCGGCACTGAGAGCTGGGCCAACATCTTCCCGGCGGGTCCGTCGAATCCCTACATCTACTTCACGCGCGATCCGTCGGTCGTGCCCTTCTGGGACGCCGGCGCGCCGGCCGGCCAGCAGAACCGGGCCGAGCTGTTCGCCAACCTCTACAGCAACTTTGAGACCGGCACCTTCTGTTACCGGCTCTATGCCGGGCCCAGCGCCAGCGGCGTCCCGATCCTCGACTGCGCCGGCTTCAACGGGACGATCAACGCAACATCAGACAGTTGGTTCACGATCGGCAACGGCCCCAACGGCAGCGCCGTCCCGTTCTACTTCGACCCGCCCGAGTACGGACAGACCTTCACCGTGCAGTGGTACTTCGACCGCGACGTCGGCTCCACGATCGAGTCGGCTCCGATCACCTTCAGAGCCCTCTCGGGCCCCGATGACGACGCCGACGGAGTTGCCAACGACGGCACCGACCAGTGCCCGACCGAGGCCGGCGGGCCGCCGCGGGGCTGCCCGACCGCCAAGTTGCAGGTCAGCGACCCCGACGGCGACGGGGTGATCGGCGGGCTCGACAACTGCCCGTCGTTCGCAGCCATCGGCGCGGCCGACGGCTGCCCGAAGCTGACTGCCGGGTTCGGCAAGCTTCCGAAGTTCAAGCGTTCGAGCCTCAGAAAGGGTCTGAAGTTTCCCGTCACCTGTTCACTCGATGCACCGGCTTCGGCGTCACTCGCGGTCACAAGATCGAACGCCAAGAAGCTGAAGCTGAAGGTCAAGAAGGGCGCCAAGTCGGTCACCCTGGCAAGCGCCAAGGGCACCTGTAGGGCGGGCGCGAGCACCAAGCTGAAGCTGAAGCTCACGAGCAAGGCGAAAACGGCGCTTAAGAAGTACAAGAAGTCGGTCAAGGCGACGCTCACGGTCAGCTTCAAGCCGGCCGGCGGCGTGGCGCCGGCCACCAGGAAGAAGTCCGTGACGCTGAAATAGCGCCAAGGAAGACGCGTGCCCGCGCGGGTCGGCCGGGGGTGCGTCGGCCGGGGGGTGCGGCGGCCGGGGGTGCGGCGGCCGGGGGTGCGGCGGCCGGGGGTGCGTCGGCCGAGGGTGTGGCGGCGTCAGTTGCCGGCGTTGTCTGAGTCGAGCTGCAGCACGGCAAGAAATGCCTCCTGCGGCACCTCGACGCTGCCGACCTGCTTCATGCGCTTCTTGCCCTTCTTCTGGTTCTCGAGCAGCTTGCGCTTACGGCTGATGTCGCCGCCGTAACACTTGGCGGTGACGTCCTTGCGCACGGCCTTCACCGTCTCGCGGGCGACGATGCTGGCGCCGATGGCAGCCTGGATCGGAACGTCGAACTGCTGGCGCGGGATGCGCTCCTTCAGCCGCTCCGTGATGAGGCGGCCGGCCGGGTAGCTCTTGTCTTTGTGGACGATCATCGAGAGCGCGTCGACCGAGTCGCCGGCCAGCAGGATGTCGAGGCGCACGAGGTCGCTCGCCCGCATACCGCTGACCTCGTAGTCAAACGACGCGTATCCCTTGCTGCGCGACTTCAGCTGGTCGAAGAAGTCGAGCACGATCTCGGCCAGCGGCAGGTCGTAGGTGAGCTGCACGCGCGTCTCCGAGATGTAGTGCATGTCGACGTGGGTGCCGCGGCGCTCCTGACAGAGCTCCATCACAGCGCCGACGTGGTCGCGCGGCGTCAGGATCGTGGCGCGGATGTAGGGCTCGCGGATCTCCTCGATCGTCGCACGGTCGGGCATCTCGACGGGTGAGTTGACCTTGGCCGTCTGGCCGTTGGTGAGGGTCACCTCGTAGCGCACATTGGGCGGCGTCGCCAGCAGCTCGAGGTTGTATTCGCGCTCGAGGCGCTCGCGCACGATGTCCATGTGCAGGAGGCCGAGAAAGCCGCAGCGGAAGCCGAAGCCCAGCGCGCGGCTGGTCTCGGGCTCGTAGACCAACGCGGCGTCGTTGAGCTTGAGCTTCTCGAGCGCGTCACGCAGATCCTCGAAGTCGTCGGTGCTGACGGGGAAGAGTCCGCAGAAGACCATCGGCTGGATCTCGCGGTAGCCGGGCAGCGGCTCTTCGGCGTGGTTCTCCTCGGTCGTGATCGTGTCACCGACGCGCAACTTCGCCACGTCTTTGATGCCGGTGATGATGTAGCCGACCTCGCCCGCCTTGAGGCTCTGCGTCTTCGTCATCTGCGGCGCGAAGAAGCCGATGTCGTTGATCTGCGCCTTCGTCGGCGTCTGGAAGGTCTTGATCGATGCACCCTTGTTGAACTCGCCGTCGACGACACGCACGTAGGCGATGACGCCGCGGTACTCGTCGAACTCAGAATCGAAGATCAACGCGCGCGGCTTGGCCGCGCGATCGGCCTCGGGCGGTGGAACCTTGTTGACCACGGCCTCGAGCAGGTCACGCACACCCTCGCCCGTCTTGGCCGACAGCTTCAGCACGTCTTCGGCGGGCTCGCCCAGCAACTCCTCGATCTCAGCAGCCACGCGCTCGGGCTCAGCGCTCGGCAGATCGATCTTGTTCATGGCCGGGATCAGCTCGAGGCCGCCGTCGATCGCGAGGTAAGTGTTGGCCAGCGTCTGCGCCTCGACGCCCTGCGCGGCATCGACCACGAGCAGCGCGCCCTCACAGGC
>JBIQMF010000167.1:0-4291 GCA_044463545.1 Solirubrobacterales bacterium | reverse complement strand
GTCGCCTTGAGGCTGATGCGCGTCAACGAGTTGTGGATGCCGCCGCGCGTCTTCGTCAGCTCCGTCTTCGGGACGTTGACGTGGCGGTCCTGGACGTGGTACATCAGCGATGTGCCGCGCGGAATGCGGTGGCTGACGGCGGCGCGGCAGGCGACGACGCCGTTGCGGTTGTAGAGCTCGAGCCAGTCGTTGTCTGCCACCCCGATCGAATCCGCGTCCTCGTTGTTGATCCACAGCACCGGGCCGCCGCGCGAGAGCGTCAACATCATCAGGTTGTCCTGATAGGTCGAGTGGATCGACCACTTCGAGTGCGGGGTGAGGTAGCGCAGCACGAGCTCAGGTCGGTCAGGGTCGGCCAGACGCGGGTCTGCAACGTAGGCGTGCAGATCGACGGGGGGCCGGTAGGTAGCCAGCCCCTCGCCGTAATCGAGCATCCACTCGTGGTCCACATAGAACTGCTGCCTGCCGGTCAGCGTGCGGAACGGGATGAGATGGTCGATGTTGGCCGTGAACGGCGAGTAGCGCCGGTCTCTGGCCTCGAGCCCCGACCACTCGGCCGAGGCAATCACCTTGCGCGGCTGCAGGTTGATGTCGTCGAACGACAGCAGTTCGTCTTCGCGGTCGGCGGCGATTCCCGAGAGGTCGCGACCGACGCGGCGGCCGAGGTTCTTCCAACCCTGCACCGAGAGCTCACCGTTGGTCGTCCCCGACAGCCGCATGATCGTCTCGCAGACCTGCACCGCCCCTTCGAGCGACGCCGTAGGACCGTTGCCGCCGTTGACCACCCCGTTGAGCGCAGCCAGCTCATCGGTCTGCTTTGCGACCTCCCAGGAGACGCCCTTCCACTGCAGACCGAGCTCGCGCGCCAGCGGGCCGAGACTGACCATCTGCTCGAAGACGCGTGGGTAGTCACGCACCACGGGCACAAACTTGGGCG
Source organism: Solirubrobacterales bacterium (assembly GCA_044463545.1). Taxonomy (GTDB): domain Bacteria; phylum Actinomycetota; class Thermoleophilia; order Solirubrobacterales; family JACPNS01; genus JACPNS01. Next base: position 3,354 of record JBIQMF010000167.1, on the reverse strand, counting down.
CGGTCACACCCGGAATCAGCTCGCAGTCGCCGCGCCGCCAGTCGCGCACCTCGCCCAACGGCTGGGATATCTCATCCGGCGTGTCGTGCTGCAGCGGCGCCATCACGACGTCGGTGCGGGTGCCGAGATGATCCTCTGCAAGCTGCGAGAAGCGCTGGGCGATCGTCTTGAAGATGTCCCAGTCGCTGCGCGCCTCCCACGGCGGATTGATGGCCGGATTGAAGGGGTGCACGAAGGGGTGCATGTCGGTGCTCGAGATGTCGTGCTTCTCGTACCACGTGGCCGTCGGCAACACGATGTCCGAGTGCAGACAGGTGCCGTTCATGCGGAAGTCGAGCGTCGTCAGCAGGTCGAGCTTGCCGCTGGGAGCCTCTTCATGCCAGACGACATCCTCGGGGCGCCGCTCCGGCGGCGTCTCCTCGTTGCGCGAAGCTGCGGTGGTGACACCCAGCAGGTGATCGAGGAAGTACTCGTGGCCCTTGGCCGAACCACCGATGAGGTTGGCGCGCCAGACGGTCAGCAGCTTGGGGTGGTTGTGCCTTGCGTCGGGGTCTTCCCAGGCGAAACCGAGGCGGCCGTCCTTGAGCTCGTCCGTGATGTGCTCGGCGGCCGTCTTGTCCTTGGCGGCGGCCTCGTCGGCGAGATCGAGCGGGTTGCGCGAGAGCGACGGATAGGCCGGCGTCCAGCCCATGCGCACTGCCTGGTTCACGCAGTCGGCGACGTGACGACCTTCCAGCGCGCCGTTTCCGGCCGGCGAGCGGAAGGTGCCGGCGTCCAGCGGGTCGTAGCGGAACTGCCCGGTGTTCATGTAGAAGAACGAGGTCGACGCCTGGTGGCGCGGCGGCCGCGCCCAGTCGAGCGCAAAGGCGACCTGCGAGAAGCCGGCGATGGGACGCACCTTCTCCTGACCGACGTAGTGGGCCCAGCCGCCGCCGTTGACGCCTTGGCAACCGCAGAGCAGCAGCAGGTTCAGCATCGACCGGTACACAGTGTCGCTGTGGAACCAGTGGTTGGTGCCGGCCCCCATCACGATCATCGAGCGGCCCTTGGTGCGCTCGGCGTTACGCGCAAACTCGCGCGCCACGCGCACGACGTCGTAGGCCCGCACGCCCGTCTGCTGCTCCTGCCACGCCGGGGTGAAGGGCGCCTTGTCGTCATAGTCCGAAGGCCACTGACCGGGCAGACCCTCACGCGAGACCCCGTACTGCGCCAGCACGAGGTCGAACACCGTCGTCACGAGGGTGCCGTCTTCGAGTCTGCGCGCGGGGACGCCGCGGTCGATCAGCGCTGCGTCCTTGGGGCCGTCGCCACCGAAGACGCTGACCGGCACGAGGACACTCTCGCTCTCGGGCTGGTCGTGGAAGCTCAGGAGCGGGTCGAGGCCGTCAAGCTCGAGGTTCCAACGCCCCTCCCCCGCCTCGCCCCAGCGCTCGCCCATCGTTCCGTTCGGAACCTGCGGGCGGCCGCTTGCGGCGTCGAAGACCACGGTCTTCCAGTCGGCGTGTTCATCGTCCTGACCGATGTCCGAGGCGCGTAGAAAGCGCCCGGCGCGCAGCCCGTCCGGCGACTGCTCAAGTCGCACGAGGCTCGTGAGGTCGGTGAAGCGCCGCGCGTAGTCGACGAAGTACGGCACCTGTCGCTCGACGTAGAACTCCTTCAGCATCACGTGGCCCATGGCCATCGCCAGAGCCCCATCGGTACCCGGGTTTGCCGGCAGCCAGTGGTCGGCGAACTTCGTGTGGTCAGAGAAGTCCGGCGAGACGACGACGGTCTTCTGCCCGCGGTAGCGCGCCTCGGTCATGAAGTGCGCGTCCGGCGTACGTGTCATCGGCAGGTTCGAGCCCCACATCATCAGGTAGCCGGCGTTGAACCAGTCGGCCGACTCGGGCACATCGGTCTGGTCGCCCCAGACCTGCGGAGAAGCCGCAGGCAGGTCCGCGTACCAGTCGTAGAAGGAGAGGCAGGCGCCACCGATCAGCGAGAAGAAGCGCGAGCCGGCCGAGTACGACGCCATCGACATCGCGGGGATCGGCGAGAAGCCGAAGACGCGATCGGGTCCGTCCTCGCGGATCGTGTGCACGTGGGCGGCGGCGATGATCTCAGAGACTTCGTCCCAGGCGGCGCGGACAAACCCACCCTTGCCGCGCTGGTCGGTGTAGATGCGCTTCTTCTCCGGGTCGCTGACGATCGCCTTCCACGCCTCGACAGGGTCGCCGGTGCGCTCGCGCTCGGCGCGGAAGAGCTCGAGCAGCGCGCCGCGCACGTAGGGGAAGCGAACCCGGTTGGGCGAGTAGATGTACCACGAGAAGGAGGCTCCGCGTGGGCATCCGCGCGGTTCATACTCGGGCATGTCCGGGCCGTTGGTGGGGTAGTCGTAGGCCTGGGTCTCCCAGGTGATGATGCCGTCCTTGACGTGGACCTTCCACGAGCACGAACCGGTGCAGTTGACGCCGTGCGTCGAGCGCACGACCTTGTCGTGCGACCAGCGACGACGGTAGAAGTCCTCTGCCTTGCGCCCATCGCGGCTGAGCATCGACCAGCCGTCGGCCGACGGGGCCCCGCGCACCAGCAGACTCTGCATTCCGAAATCGTTCACGGCTCAACGTCCTTTCACTGCCGGCGACGCCGTCACGGCGACACCTCATCTTTGAATGCACCCCTGCGCAGGCGCACGACGGCTACGGCCAACATCAAGGCGCTCAGCAGCAGCAGCGCCAGCATCACGATCCAGGTGCTCTCGGGGCTGCCGCCGGACTGCGTCTTGGCCCAGGCGAAGACCAACGGCAGTACGAAGCCGCCCAGCGCGCCCAGCGCGCCCACGAGCCCGCCGACGGCACCGACGTCGTTGCCGAAGTAGCGCGGGATGTAGGTGTAGACGGAGGCCATCGCCACGCCCATCGCGATGCCCATCAGCATCACGACGATCGTGAAGGGCCAGACGGACAGGCCGCTGATCAGGACGACCAAGCTCACGCCGATCACGGCAAAGGACGCAGCGATCGTGGGCCGCGCCCCGATGCGGTCAGAGAGCCAACCGCCGAACGGCCGCGTCAGGCTGGTCGGGAAGATGAAGAGCGCCGTCATCAAGCCGGCGCTGCGCAGCTCGTAGCCGTAGAAGTCGACGTAATACTTGGGCAGCCAAAGCGTCAGCGCGACGAAGCCGCCGAAGACCGTCAGGTAGTAGAAGCCGAAGCGCCAGACACGCGCGATGCGCAGCGGCGCCAACATCTCGAGCATGCCACGGCCCTCGGCCGGCCGCCGGTCGGGCCGCGGCGTGACCAGCGGCACAATCGCCGCCGCGACGACCAGCAGCAAGGCGTAGACGGTGGGGATGAAGCGCCAGCCGCCGCCGAT
>JBIQMF010000166.1:0-4361 GCA_044463545.1 Solirubrobacterales bacterium | reverse complement strand
CACTCATTCTCTCGGCGATCGTGACGGGCTTGCTGGCCTTCGGCGCCAGCACGTCGAGCGCCGCCGTGCAACTCAACTGGACCCAGGTCAACGCCTACACGAACGGTTGTGGCGCCACCGGTGTCAACTGCACGTGGCTCGGTTATCTCGCGCGTCCTGCACCGGCAGGTCCCAACGGTGTGATCAGCCCGATCGCTCCGGCCACAGGCCCCACGATCACCGCGGCCGACCCCAAGGGTGCGGACCAGCTGGCGACCTGGGACTTCGAGGCCGTCTCCGGCTACTTCAACCCCGGCACGCTCGTGGGTGAGCTGCGATTCAGCGGCGGTATCGACTACACCGGTTCCGCCCACGGCATCACCGGTGACGTCCAGGAGCCGCGCGTTGTGCTCAATGGTGACGGCACCGGCAAGCTCTACGCACACGGCAAAGTCATCGGCACTTCGACAGCTGGCAACTACGACGAAACCGAGTCGGTCTTTGACCTCGACACCTCGACTGCTGTCGCCGTCTACAACTGGGACGGCACCTACAGCTACGGCCCGCTGATCCCGAGCATCACCTCGACCGGGTACGCCTACCCGGACAACTACGAGACCGGTGCAGGCCCTGACCGCTCGCCGAACAGCCTCGGCGTCTTCTCGATCACGATTCCTCCCAACACTGGCCCGCAGGGTCCGGCAGGCGCCGACGGCCAGGACGGTGCTCAGGGTCCGCAGGGCGAGCAGGGAATCCAGGGCGTCCCCGGAATCCAGGGAATCCAGGGCGCACCCGGCCCGATGGGTCCTGCCGGCAAGAACGGCAAGAACGCCACGGTCAAGACGATCAAGCTGAAGAAGTCCTTCTTCGGCAAGAAGCGTATGGTCGCCCGCATCACACGTAAGGGCAAGACCTACGGCTACGCCGAGATCCGCGGCAAGAAGGCCAAGCTGACCTACGTCGGCAAGCTCAAGGGCAAGTACGTCTTCAAGTCGATGACCGGCAAGAAGCGCAAGGCGACGATCAAGATCAAGTAGTTCGCCGCGCCACACTCGCCTGTGGAAGGGGTCGCCGCGCAGTTTGCCGGCGGCCCCTTCTGTTTGGCGTCAGCCGATCCGCTCGGCCGCTGCGGTGAGTTCGTCGCGGTGGTCCGGGTGGGCCAGCTTCGCGATGGCGCGCGCCCGCTCGGCGACGGTCAGCAGCGCCAGGTCGGCCGAGCCGTACTCGGTCACGACGATGTCGAGTTGGTGGCGCGGGGTCGTCACCACTGTGCCGGCCGGCAGCTCGGCGACGATGCGCGAGACGCGCCCCGCACCCTCACCCGCCGTCGAGGCGAAACAGAGCATCGAGGTGCCGCCCGGGGCATAGGCGGGACCGGAGACGAAGTCCTCGCCGCCGCCGGTGCCACTGAACTGTCTGCCGCCCAATGTGTCGGCAACGACCTGGCCGTAGAGGTCGATCGTCAGCGCGCCGTTGATCGTCACCATCTGGCGATTCTTGACCATGATCAGCGGGTCGTTGACCTCTTCAACCGGCAGGAAGGCGACCTCACGATTCTCGTGCAGCCAGTCGTAGAGCTCGCGGCTGCCGAGCGCGAAGGTGCAGACCGAGACGCCGTCGTTGTGGCCCTTGGCGTTGGTCACCTTGCCCGAGCGTTGCAGCTTCATGAGGCCGTCGGTGTACATCTCCGAGTGGATGCCGTAGTCGCCGCCGCTGCCCTCTGCCAGCTGCGTGGCGATGGCTTCGGGGACGGCGCCGATGCCGGTCTGCAACGTTGCACCGTCTTTGATGTGGGCGATGGCGTGCGCGGCGATCTGGCCGGCGACCGCGTCGAACTGCTGGGGCGGAACGGCCGTCGGGGCGCCGTCGCTTGTGACCAGCACGTCGATCTCATCAAGGTGCAGCGCGTGCCTGTGCTGGTCGCGGCCGAAGGTGCGCGGAAAGCTCTCGCTGACCTCGACGATGAGCAGTCGTGCAGGATCAGCGCCGGCGGCGCGCAGCTCTTCGATCGTGCCGCCTGCGTGCAGGCTGAGGCTGCACCAGCCGTCCTCGTCGGGCGGAGCAGCGGCCGTCATCATCACGCGCGGCGCGACCTCGGCCAAGAGTGGCCCGTAGCGCCGAAAGTCTGCCGGCACGTATTCGATGCGCGCGCCGGAGTCGACCAGGGCGCGCTCGAGCGGGCCGAAGAAGCCGGAGCGGTAGCGCACGCCCTTGCGACCGAAGAGCGCGGTGCCGACGGTCACCAGTGCGCCGTCGACGGTCAGCTCCTCCCAGTCGTCGCGCTCGCCCAGCGCGGCCAGCAGCGCCGGCGGCCAGGCAGCGCCAAGCCCCGAGGCGATCTGGTCCCTGGGATTGATCAGCTGTGCGGCCTCGGCGGCCGTGAGCTCGCGTGGCATCGCTCTTGCCGACTCAGCTGACGGCGCGTCGCCCGGCCAGCGCGCGGCCGAGCGTGACTTCGTCTGTGTATTCGAGGTCGGCCCCGACGCGCAGGCCGCTCTCCGGTCGCGTCACCGTCAGGTCGCTGCGGCGCGCGTGCAGGGCGTCGCCCAGATACAGCGCCGTCGCCTCACCGGTGGTCGTGGGATTGGTCGCCAGCACGACCTCCTGCACGGCGCTGTCGTCGGCGCGGGTCAGGAGTTCCGAGATCTTGAGATCCTCGGGCTCGATGCCGTCGATCGGACTGAGCGCGCCGCCGAGAACGTGGTAGAGGCCGTGGTACTCGTTCGTGCGTTCGAGCGGAATGATGTCGCCGGGCTCCTCGACGACGCAGATCACCGAACCGTCGCGCCGCGCGTCGCTGCAGATCTTGCAGACCGGCTGATCGGTGAGGTTGAAGCAGACCTCACAGAAGCCGATCTTCTCCTTCACCTCGCGGATGGCATCGGAGAGGGCCAGACCCTCGGCCTCGTCGACGCGCAGGATGTGGAAGGCCAGCCGCTGGGCGGTGCGACGACCGATCCCGGGCAGCTTCGAGAGCTCGGTGATGAGTTGCTCGACGGGTGGAGAGAACATCGATGACATGAGACTGTGATTGTGACTGCCACAGCGGTCAGGTTGCCGGTTGCCCGGCGGTGCGACTGCCCGCCTACATGCCCGGCAGGCCGAGCCCGCCGGCGATCCCGCCGAGCCGCTGCTCGGCCAGCTGCTGGCTCTTGCGCAGGGCCTCGTTGGTGGCGGCAAGCAGCATGTCCTGCAGCATCTCGACGTCCTCCGGGTCGAGCGCCTCGGGGTCGATCGTGACCTCGGTCAGTTGCAGGTCGCCGGTCACCTTGACGGTGACCATGCCGCCGCCAGCAGAGGCTTCGACGATCTCGCTCTTGAGCTTCTCCTGCTCTTCGGCCATCGCGGCCTGGGCCTGCTGGAGCTGCTTCATCATTTTGTTGAGGTTCGGCTGCTGAGCCACGTTGTTCCTTTCCGGTGCCGATCACTCGGCGCTGCGCGCGATCTCGGTCGCGCCGAATTCTTCTTTGAGTTTCTCGACCAGTTCGTTGGCGTCGATCCGACCGCCCTCGTCGCCGCCGGCGAGTTCGGGGTTGAACACCTCGTCGGGAATCGACTCGGTGCGGATGCCGAACTCGAAGCCGGTCGACTGGGCGAGGTGGCGCGCGATCATGGCCTTCTTGTCCGGCTGCTCGATCGACTTGCGCTGAAAGCTCGCCGAGGCCGGCACGGCGATGATCAGCATGCGGCCATCGACCGCGTGCGGCTTTGAGTTCTCGAGCGCGGCGCCGAGGCTGGGTGACTCGTCGAGCAGCGTGCCCACGGTCTTGTCCCAGGCGGCCGCAACGACGGCCAGCGACGGTGCCTCTGCCGGGTCGCTGCTGGCTGCAGGCTGCGATTCGTGAGCCGGCGCCTGCTCGGCGATCTCGGCGGCCGGCGCGGCTGGTTCGTCGGGGACGGCTGCGATCGGCGCGGGCTCGGGCGTGGGCTCCGGTGCTGGCTCTGGTGCTGGCTCTGGTTCTGGCGACGGCGTCGGCGCCGGGGCCGCCGAAGACTCGGGCGCGTCCTGCTGCAGAGCCGTCGTCTGCTGCGGCGCGGCAGCGCCGCGCCGCTCCAGGGCTTCGAGGCGCGCCATCAGGGCGCCGGGGTCGCTGTCGTCCTCGGGGCGGGCGGCCTTGAAGAGCGCCAGCTCCAACAAGAGGCGCGGGTCGCCGCCGCCGCGCGCCTGCTGGATCATTCCGGAGAGCAGGTCGAGCGCGTGCGCCGAGCGCTCGGCGCCCAGCTTCTGCGACTGCTCGAGCAGACGCGCGCCCTGTTCATCGGTCAGGCCGGCGGCAGCCGGGGCCTCGCCCAGGGTACGCGCCACGAGCAGATTGCGCAGGTGGACCGCCAGGTCACGCGCGAAGGCCACCATGTCGCGGCCGTTGTCGGCCAGCTCGGCA
>JBIQMF010000165.1:0-4391 GCA_044463545.1 Solirubrobacterales bacterium | reverse complement strand
CAGCGTCAATGCACTGAGCTACAGCGACGGCACGGGCAACGGCATCCAGGCAAGCCGCCACACCGGGCCGCTGACGGTCGAGAACTCGACCTTCGACATCGATGACAGCGACGCTGACTTCGCCATCAACGTGACGAGCTCGGCAGGCGCAGACGTCACAGGTCCCCAGACCTTCCGCGGCAACACCTTCAGCGGACGCGGCGGTATTGCAGTCGACTCGGGTGGCGGCACGGCTGCCACCCCGGCCGTCAACTTCAGCGGCCAGCTGCTGATCGAGGGCAACACCTTCAACTCGGCCAACGCCAGCACCGCCGCCGGCGTGCGCATCCGCAACTTCACCTATCCGCTCGACGCCGCGCCGACGGGATCGATCCCGGACGTCGCGATCAACGACAACACCTTCAGCGGCAACCACGGCTCCGGCATCAACCTCGTCGGCTCGGTGGCGGGCAGCCAGATCACAGGCAACTCGATCCGCGGCTACCGCTACGCCGTCTTCCTGCAGAACCGCGGCGCCGACGCCGCCAGCGCGCCGGCCGGGACCAACGTCTTCGCCAACAAGCTGGTCGACAACAAGGCCAACACCAGCGTCCGTTTCGGCCTCTATCTCGACACCAACGTCTCGGGCGTGACGGCCGGGGGCAACTGGTGGGGTTGCAACACCCCGCCCGCGGTCGCCAGCAGCAATCCGCCTGGCGGCGAGCCCTGCGACGCCGTGCGCGGTGAGCCGGCGCAGGTCACGCGCGACGACTGGATCGTGATGAACCTCATCGCCGACCCCGACGTGAACCTCGCAGAAGGTGCAACCTCGAACCTCACGCTCGAGTTCAACAAGCTCAACACCGGCGACCCGGCCCCGGCCATCTTCGCCGACGGCACGACGATTCCGCTGACCGCCACGCGCGGCTCGCTCGACGTCAGCGACGCCGTGCTCAGCGGCGGAACGGCCGGCGCGACCTTCACATCCGACTACTGGCGCGGCGGCCGCAGCGTCACGGCCACCTACGACAACCAGGTCAGCACCCAGACCTGGGCCGACATCAACGTGCCGGCCGTCCTCCACGTCGAGGAGGCCGTCAACGGCGGCGTCGACTCGCCCTCCTGTGGACCGCTGCCCAACCCGCCCTGCGAGACGATCGCGCAGGCCACGGCCAACGCATTGACCGGCGACACGATCGCCATCGGCGTCGGCAGCTTCCCGATCACGAGCGTCATCAACCCCGGCAACAAGTCGCTCGAGTACATCGGCAGTGGTCCCGACGACACCGTCGTCACGGCCGGCGACGCCAACAACTTCGCCCAGGGCGGCATGTTCCGCTTCCAGTACGACGGCATCAGTGGCGCCGTCAAGGACATGACGCTGAGCGGCTTCCCGAAGACGGCCACCAACTCCAACCGCTTCGCCATCTGGGTGCAGCCGTCGCTGCCGGCTCCGGCCGCTGCCGACTTCGCGGCCGACGTCGTCGTCGACAACGTCCGCTTCATCGGCAACACCGGCAACCCGCAGGGCTCCGAGTCCGCCGTCTACGCCGCAGCCAACGCCGGCTCGCTGACGATCACGAACTCCGAGCTGATCGACGTCGTCGGCAACTCGATTCTGCTTGAGCAGCAGACGGGCACGGCGACGATCACCGGCAACACGATCAGCAAGCCGGCCAGCAGCATCAGCCCAGCCATCTACGACATGACGCACGCGATCGTCAACGGCCTTGAAACCCGTGACGTCACCGGCAAGCACACGATCAGCGACAACACGATCAACTCGCCAGCAGGAATCCAGCTCCTCGCGGGCTGGAACTTCAGCGACATCGCGGGGCCGTCGGCCTTCCTCGGTGGCGTCGAGATCAGCGGCAACACCATCAACAGCGGCAGCGTCGCCGCGACAGGCATCGGCGTCACCAACGCCACCAACGCTGACGACGGCACGCCCGGTCGCGTCGTCGACCTCGTGATCAGCGGCAACACACTGAGCGGCAGCGCCGGCAACGGCATCGTGCTCGAAGGCGGAATCCCCGCGCCGGTGATCAGCGGCAACGTCATCCGCCAGCGCACCAGCGGAATCCGCCTGATGCGCCACACGCGCGGCGTGGCCCCCAACCCCGGCACCTTCGCCCACCACCCGACCGACGTCACGATCTTCGCCAACCAGATCGTCGACAACAACACCGGCGTGAAGATCGACCCTGACGCCCCGGTCACGGCAGACCTCTCCGGCAACTGGTGGGGCTGCAACGCCGGACCAGAAATCGCCGGCGACCCCGAGGACGCCGCCTGCGACTCCGTCAGCACCGGCAATCCCGACGAGCTGACGCTCGACAACTGGGTCGTGCTGCGCATCGACGCCACGCCCGAGAGCGTGCTCGGCGAGTCGGAGGCCGCGACCCTGGTCGCCGGCCTTGACGAGCTCAACACCGGCGACCCGGCCCCGGCCATCTTCCCCGACGGCACGACCCTGCCGATGAGCGCAACCGGCGGCTCGCTGGCGTCGAGCTCCCCCACGCTGACGAACGGCACCACCGGAAACACCTTCACCTCCGAGGCGGCCGTCGACCGCAGCGCCAGCGCCAGCTTCGACAATCAGACCGTGACGCACGAATGGGACGACGACGCCACCGTCCCGGTGGTCACGATCACCTCGCCGACGAACGGCCTGCAGACAACCGACGCCAGCGTGGACCTGCAGTACACGGTCACTGACGCCGGCGGCGGCACGCCGGTCTGCACGCCCGAGCCCGGCCCCTACGCACTCGACTACGGCGTCAACACGATCACCGTGAGCTGCGAGGACGCCGCCGGCAACGTCGGCAGCGACGCCGTCAGCGTCGCCCGCCTCGACGTGACGCCACCGGTGGTCACGATCACGGCGCCGACCAACGGACTGATCACCAGCAGCTCCAGCGTCACGCTCGAGTACGACGTCGACGACGAGACCGACACGACCTGCAACCCCGCTGACGGCGCCAGCGTCGCGCTCAACCCGGGCAGCAACTCGATCACCGTCGTCTGCGTCGACGCCTTCGGCAACGTCGGCTTCGACAGCGTCTCGGTGATCCGCGACAACAACGCCCCGATCGTCACGATCGTCGCGCCGGCCAACAACAGCGTGACCAGCGCCAGCAGCGTGCCGCTCAACTTCACGGTGATCAACGACTACGGCAGCGTCAGCTGCACGCGCAGCGACGGCGAGTCCGTCGCGCTGACCGAGGGTGTCAACACGATCGGTGTCAGCTGCACCGATCAGGCGGGCAACGTCGGCAGCGACACCGTCAACGTGACGCGCGACTCGACGCCGCCGACGATCACGATCACCGCGCCGGCCGACGGCAGCACGACCACAGCGGACGCCGCGATCCTGACCTACAACTTCGTCGACGCCACGCCGACGGTCTGTGATCCGGCCAGCGGCACGAGTCTGCCGCTGAACTTCGGCAGCAACACGCTCAGCGTCAGCTGCACCGACGCCGCCGGCAACACCTCGAGTCGCTCGGTCAGCGTCGTGCGCACGAGCACGACGCCGCCGGTGGTGACAATCACCGCGCCGGCCGACGGTGCCATCGTCCGCGCCTCGAGCACGACCGTGACGATCAGCGCTGCCAGCGCCGACGGCGCGATCACCGGCTGCACACCGGCCAGCGGATCAACCGTCCCGCTGGCGATCGGCCCGAACACGATCACCGTGGTCTGCACGGACTCGTTCGGCAACTCGAGCTCGGCCCAGGTCCGCGTCTTCCGGCCCGACGCGCTCCCAGAGTGCGCCAAGGACGTAGCCATCACCGACGTCACAAGGACCGGCTCGCGCACGCGCATCCGCGGCATCGCGCGCATCCAGTACGCCGGCAAGCGACTCAAGCTGCAGTACCAGCCGCAGGGCAAGAAGACGATCGCCCAGCCGCGTGTCCAGTCAAACGGCGCCTGGAGCGTCGTCGTCAACCGCCCGAGGCGCCCGGCCTGGACGTCGAACAACGCCCGCTACCGCGCCATCATGGGCCGCACCACGACCTCCTGGGTCAAGCTCAGCCGCCGCATGGGCGCCACCGCCGTGACCTACGACGGCAACGGTCGCCTGAAGGTCACGGGCAGCGCCCAGTTGCCGATCGCCAAGGGTCAGCCGGTGCGTGTGCAGCGCTCAGACGCCTGTGGCAGGTGGCGCCAGATCGGAACCCTGCGGATGAGCAGCAAGGGGACCTTCAACGGCCGCATCCCCAGCGGCGGTGCCGCAGCGAGCGCCGTCTACATCCGCGTCCAGGCGCGCGTCGCCAAGTCGAGCAACCGCCGCTACCGCTTCAACACCTACTCGATCGTCCAGCCCGTCATCATCGACGGCTGACACGAGCGGATCGCGCAAGGCCAGCAACACCAGGGGCTCCGCGTGGCAGGCGATCTTCGCCGAC
>JBIQMF010000164.1:0-4445 GCA_044463545.1 Solirubrobacterales bacterium | reverse complement strand
ACGATCTCGCCGGCTTGCTCGGAACTTGCCACGAGGTCCTTGACGAGGGTGTCGATGCGCTCGCTGGGGCTGTGTCCGAGCAGCGAGAGCTCGGCTTCGGGCAGGTCCTCGCGGGTGATCACGCCGGCGCGCAGGGCGTCGTCGATGTCGTGGTTTATGTAGGCGATGCGGTCGACGATCTTTACGATGCGCCCCTCGAGCGACTGCGGCTTGACGGGCCCGGTGTGGTTGAGGATGCCGTCACGCACCGGCTCGGTGAGGTTGAGGCCACGCCCCCCCTGCTCCAGCACGTCGACGGTGCGCAGAGAATGCTCGTTGTGTTTGAACGAGCTCGCGAAGCGCTGCTTGAGACAGTCGTTGAGCACGTCCTCGCCGATATGGCCGAAGGGCGCATGCCCGAGGTCGTGGCCGAGACCGACGGCCTCTGCCAGATCTTCATTGAGTGAGAGGGCCCGTGCGACGGTGCGGGCAATGCCTGCGACCTCGAGTGTGTGGGTCATGCGTGTGCGGAAGTGGTCGCCCTCGGGTGCGATGAAGACCTGCGTTTTGTACTTGAGTCGACGGAATGCCTTGCTGTGGACGATGCGGTCGCGGTCGCGCTGGAAGGGGGTGCGCAGCGGCGAGTCGGGCTCGGGGCGCGCGCGGTCGGCCGGATAGGAGCGCTGGGCCGTCGCGCGCAGCAACGCGTCTTCCCTGGCCTCCATGCGGGCGCGAAAGTCGGTCAGCCCTGAAATCTGATCCACACTCTCGCGGCCTTCGTACATGCCGTGATTCTGACAGCAACCGCCGCCCCGCACGCGGTAGCCCGAGGACGCCTTCAGGTCAGCGAACGTAGCCCTACGTGGGCGTGGTGGGCCAGCGTTTCGACCACTGCGCGATCGACGGCCCGGCGTGCGCCTGCCTCGGCCGCCGGCGCCTCCGACAGCGGCGCCGCCAATACACCGCTGTAGAGCGCATGGGCGTCGGCATCAAAGTCGAAGTCTGCGGCCTCACGGCAGTCGCGGCAGACGACGCCCCCGCCGCCTGCGGAGAACGCGACGAGGTCTTCGCCTGCGCCGCACTGCACGCAGCTGCCGAGCTCCGGGGCGAAGCCGGTCACGGCCAGCAACTTGGCGCGGAAGGCCAGTTGCACCTCGGGACGCGCGGCCGAGCGGTCACCGTCCAGGAGCAGGAGCGTGTTGGCCAGGAGGTTGTAGGCCGGCAGGTTCTGCTGGCGGTCGTCGAGCAGTCGCAGCACGGCGTCGCCGATCTTTGAGGCGGCGTCGAGCGCGCGGGCGTCGGTGCGCAGCCCTGCATGGGCGTCCAGCGACTCGGCAGAGGTCACCGTCAGCAGGTCAGAGCGCCCCTCGTGCAGCACGAGGTCAAGCCGGAAGAAGGGTTCAAGCCGGCCACCGAAGCGGCTCTTTGAACGCCTCACGCCCTTGGCGATGGCGCCGACACGCCCGAACTCACGCGTGTAGAGCTGCAGGATGCTGTCGGCTTCGCCGTAGCGCAGCTTGCGCAGGACGATGGCTTCGGTCTTCAGCGAGCGGCTCATCGGGCCCCATCATGACACTGCAGGTGGCGCCCGCATCCACACTACACTTTGTATAGCTGTGGAAGCTACAAACGACAACACAGGCGCCGCGGCGACGCTCTACACAAAGGTTCCCTGCGGCTACTGCATGCGCGCCAAGGCGCTGCTCGATCAGCACGGGGTCGCCTACGAGCAGATCGACCTGACGCACGACATCGAGGCCCAGCAGGAGCTGGCCCAGCGCACCGGACACATGACGATGCCGCAGATCTTTGTAGGCGACGAGTTCATCGGCGGCTTCGACGAACTGGTGCTGGCGATCAGGAACCCGCGCATCCGCGAAGAGCTCGGCATTGCCTGAACTGCCCGAGGTCGAGACGATCCGGCGCCAGCTGGCGCCGGTACTCGAGGGGCTGCGCATCTCCGGAGCCGAGGTGTTCGACGCGAAGTGGGCAGTCGGGATCGCCCCTGACGAACTCGAGGGCCGACTGAGCGGACGGGCGATCACCGAGTTTGGGCGGCGCGGCAAGTACTTCGTCGCGATGCTTGACGACACCTCAGCCCTCGTCATGCACCTGCGCATGACCGGGAACCTGCTCTACACCCCCGAAGGCGAAGTGTTGCCCGAGCGGCACGCCCGCGCCCGGCTGTGGCTCGAAACGCCCGGCGGCAGCACGCGCGGCGCACTGTCCTTCACCGACCCGCGACGCTTCGGAACAGCCGAGCTGCTGGGCGGCGAGGGCGCAGTGGAGCGGTATTTCGCCCAGCGACTGGGCCCTGAGCCCTTCGACGAAGCGTTCGACGCCGCCTACCTCAAGGCGCAGCTGCGCACCCGCCGCACCCCGGTCAAGGCCGTGCTGCTCGACCAGGCTGTCGTCGCCGGCGTCGGCAACATCTACGCCGACGAGGCCCTCTTTCGCGCCGGGGTGGCCCCGCAGAAGCGCGCCGCACGCGCGACCCGCGCCGAGGCCGCACGGCTCGTCGACGCTGTGCGCGAGGCGCTGACGGCCGGGATCGACGCCAAGGGCGCTTCGATCGACGACTTCCGCGACGCCTACGGCGTGCAGGGCAGCTTCCAGGACCAGTTTCTCGTGCACCGCCGCGAGGGGCTCCCCTGCCCCAGCTGCGGGCGGGCCATCGAGAAGATCCGCTGCGCTGGGCGCGGCACCTACCTCTGCCGCAGCTGCCAGACGGGCTGACGCCGGCTCAGAGTCCCGAGACCTCTTCAACGAGCGCGCGCGGGTGCGCCTCGAAGTAAACGTCCTTGAGGTGCTCGGTCGAGAGGTGGGTGTAGGTCTGGGTCGTCGAGACGTCGGCGTGGCCCAACATCTCCTGCACACTGCGCAGATCGCAGCCGCCGCTGAGCAGGTGTGTGGCGAAGGTGTGGCGCAGGGTGTGTGGGCTCATGCGCTCCGAGAGCCCTGCGCGGGCGGCGTACTTGCGGACGATCTTGTAGAGGCCCTGGCGGGTCAACTGGTTGCCGCGGAAGTTGACGAAT
This sequence comes from Solirubrobacterales bacterium, assembly GCA_044463545.1. Classification (GTDB taxonomy): domain Bacteria; phylum Actinomycetota; class Thermoleophilia; order Solirubrobacterales; family JACPNS01; genus JACPNS01. The sequence continues at coordinate 1,431 of JBIQMF010000164.1, read as the reverse complement.
ATATGCTTCTGGGGCCGGTCACCCGTCAGCTTGGCGCGCCCCGACGCAAGGTATGCCCGGATCGAGATGAGCGCGTGGCGACCGACGGGGACGATGCGCTCCTTGTTGCCCTTGCCGCGTGCGCGCAGAATGCCCTCTTCAAAGTCAAGGTCAGAGACTTCGAGACCGATCACCTCGGAGACGCGCAGACCACTAGCGTACATCAGTTCAAGCATGGCGCGGTCGCGCAGATCGATCGGCTCGCTGCCCTGGACCTGGTCGATCAGGTGGGTCACCTCTGCGCGGCTGAGCACGTGCGGCAGACGCTTGCCCTGAGCTGGCGCCTTGACGTCGGCGGTGGGGTCACGCTCGATCAGGCCCTCGCGCCTCAGTTGCAGATAGAAGGAGCGCAGCGACGAGAGCTTGCGGTGCAGCGTCGTGCTGGCAATCTCGTTGCCCGCGGCCAGCGACTCGAGGTACTCGACGATCTGCGGCTGCGAAACCGAGAGCGGGTCCTGGCCCAGCTTCTCAAGGTGCGCGCCGAACTGCAGCAGGTCAGTGCGGTAGGCGATCAGCGTGTTCTGGGCGGCCCGGGCCTCAAACTCAAGGTACTGCAGGAACTCGAGCAGAAGATCCTCGAACCGCTGCGCGGACGAGGGGCTGTGGGCAGCAAGCTGGGGCATGCACACACAGTTGCCCGGCGGCCCGGCCACTCCTCTGCGGCGGCTCGGCGGCGCAACGGCATTTGCGCCGCCGGCGCGGGGTTCAGAGCAGTTTGTTGCGGTTGACTGTCTTGAAGAGCACTTCGGCCGGAGCGCTGAAGTTGCGCGCGTTGTCCTGGGCCACAATGCGCACACGCAGGCGGCCGAGCGGCATGCGACGGCCGTTCATCGTGCTCATCAGGCGCGTCTTGTGCTGCCCACGGGCCAGCCGGCGCGTGTAGCGCAGCACGAACTTCTTGTTCTTGTCCCTGTAGACCGTGAAGACGACGCGCGAGTCCTTGTTCAGGGTGAAGTAGAGGTAGGTCTGGGTGCGCCGACTGCACTTCCTCGTGCGGCGCTGGCAGAACTTGCCGGGCTTCACGCGTGCCTTCGTGACCGTCCCTGGCTCGAGCTCGCCCGGCCCGGCCCAGACGACCTGCGTCGGCTGGCCGACCAACTCGTTGCCGAAAGTGGCATCGGCAACGCGACCGTTGCCGGTGAAGCCCACCATGCCGGCCTCCCCCGTGTTCCACGGCGTCGTCAACGAGTAGAGGTAGACCGAGTTGCCGTAGACCGAGACGTGCGTGACCTCGCGGCCGAGACCGCCCATGCTCAACCAGAAAAGTTCGGGATGCCCGGCGACGGCCGGCGAGATCGCCTCGCTGAAGTCGATGCGCAGGGCGTTGTTGCTGACGGCGACGGCATTGAGCACGACCGGCGAGACGAGGTCCCACGGCGTCGACACGGCGGC
>JBIQMF010000163.1:0-4459 GCA_044463545.1 Solirubrobacterales bacterium | reverse complement strand
CGCAACCCAGGGTCAGCGCCAGCCGGGATCATCCTTCAAGCCGTTCACGCTGATCGCCGCCCTGCGCAAGGGCTATAGCCTCAGCTCGACGTGGAAGTCGGCCAAGATCGGCAAAGAGGGCAGCGGCACGCTGATCAAGAACTACGACGACAGCTACCTCGGCTCGGTCAGCCTGCTCAATGCCACGGCCAGCTCGGACAACACTGCGTTCGTGCGCGCCGGCTGGGCCGTCGGCATCAACAAGGTCGCCCGCCAGGCCAAGTCGATGGGGATCAACACACAGATCTCACGCAACACAGCGATGATCCTCGGCGGCCTGCGTGAAGGGGTGACGCCGCTGGAGATGGCCTACGCCTACACGTCGATCGCCAACCAGGGGCGCAAGCCCGTCGGCACGCTTGCGCCCGACGAGAACTCGCCGGTGGCCATCGACAAGGTCGTGCAGAACGGGAAGATCTTCCGCAAGCAGCGCGACCGTACGCGCTACCGGCGCGTCTTCAGCGCGCAGGTCGGGCGCGACGCCCACGAGGCGATGCGCTCGGTGGTCACGAGCGGCACGGGCAAAGAGGCAAACCCCGGCTTCTGGGTGGCCGGCAAGACCGGCACGACAGAGAACTACGGCGACGCCTGGTTCGTCGGCTTCTCCGAGGAGCTTTCGGTCGCGATCTGGGTCGGCTACCCCGACAAGACCGTGCCGATGCTGACGGAGTTCAACGGCGAGCCAGTTGCCGGCGGCACCTTCCCGGCGATGATCTTCAGCAGTTTCATCGGGCGTGCCCACGAGATCCTCGAAGCACTGCGTGCTGGCAAGAAGGGTCCGACCGGCGCCGTCACGGCGCCCACGGGTGCCAGCGAGCAGCCCGCAGACGACGCTGCAACTGGCCCGCAGGACACAGGCGGCGACGATGCCAACAGTGCGCCGCGCCAGCGCCAGACCACCACCCCGCGCCCCCAGGCGCCGCGCCAGCCCAAGGCGCCGAGGCCACCGGCCACGACCCCGCCTCCCCAGGGCGGTGACGACACACCGGCCGGCGCCGGGAGCGGCGGCGGAGGCGCAGCGCCCGGCGAGTGACGCCGGCCGCGCGTCAGAGCGACTGACGTGCCAGCTCGAGCTGCTGGGCCAGGGCCGCCGCGCCGGTCGAGCCCTCTGAGACCTTGCTGTCGATCCAGCCCTGTCCGCTGAGCAGTGCGCGGTAATCCTCGCCCAGCTGGTCGCTGAATTCGGCCAGCTCATCGTCGCTGAGCGCGCTCAGCTCCTTGCCCTCCTTGACTGCGTGGCGCACCAGAGAGCCGACGATTCCGTGGGCTTCGCGGAAGGGCACACCCTTGCGCACGAGCAGGTCGGCGATGTCCACGGCGGCCAACATCTGGTCGCTCGATGCCTGCTGCATGCGCGCGCGGTCAAAGCTGATGCCCTCGAGCATGCCGCTGGCGGCGTCGAGGCAGAGATGCAGCGTGTCGACGGCGTCGAAGAGCGCCTCTTTGTCCTCCTGCATGTCCTTGTTGTAGGTCAACGGAAGGCCGTGCATCACGCCGTGCAAAGTCGTCAAGGATGCAAGCACGCGCGGGGCCTTGCCGCGCAGCAGCTCGGCGGCGTCGGGATTCTTCTTCTGCGGCATCAGGCTCGACCCGGACGCGAAACCGTCTGCCACCTCGGCGAAGCCGAACTCCTCGGAGGACCAGATCACGATCTCGGCGCCAAGACGCGAGAGGTGCGTGGCGCAGGTGGCCGCCGCGCCCAGGTAGTCGAGCACGAAATCGCGGTTTGCGACGGCGTCCATCGAGTTCGGCACGACGCCGGAGAAGCCGAGCTGCTGGGCGACCTGCCGACGGTCGGTTTCGAAGTTTGCACCGGCCAGCGCGCCGGCTCCGAGCGGGAGCAGCGAAGCGGCCTCGATCACGTGCTCGAAGCGCCTGCGGTCGCGGCTGAACATCCAGAAGTAGGCCAGCAGGTGGTGCCCGAGGTACACGGACTGGGCGCGCTGCAGGTGGGTGTAGGCCGGCATCGGGGCGTCCTTGTGGGCCTCGGCCTGGCGCAACAGAACCTCCATCAATGCACTCAGCTTCTGCACGGCCTCGCCGGCCCGACGCCGCGTGAAGAGCGCGACGTCTGTCGCAACCTGGTCGTTGCGCGAGCGCGCGGTGTGCAGCTTCGCCCCGGCATCTCCGACGAGCTCGGTCAAGCGGCGCTCGACGGCCATGTGGATGTCTTCGTCGTCATCCTCGAAGACGAAGACGCCAGCGTCCAGCTCCTTCTTCACCGCCGCGAGGCCATTCTTGATCTCGACGAGGTCGGCGTTGCTGATGATGTGCTTGGCCGCCAGCATCTCGGCGTGCGCCACCGAGCCTTCGATGTCTTCCGGGTAGAGCCTGCGGTCGTAGGTGAGCGAGGTGTTGATCGCCTTGAACAGTGCATCTTGTGGATCTTCGAAGCGGCCCATCAGCTGAGTGCCCTTTCCAGGGTCTGCGCGACGCGCTCGACCTCTGCGGATTTCATCGAGGGATAGAAGGGGAGCGCCAGCGAACGCTGGGCGATGTCTTCGGCGACCGGAAAGTCGCCCGGCGCGTGGCCGAAGTGTTCGCGGTAGTAGGGCTGCAGGTGGATGGCCGACATGTAGGGCTTGCTCGACACACCTGCAGACGCCAGCCGCTGCATCACCTCGGCGCGGTCGCACCCCGGCGGCAGTTGCACGACGTAGACGAACCAGCTGCGCCTGGCCGCGCCGCTGTCTGCGGCCGGCAGCGTGAGGCCGCTGACGCCGCCGAGCTGCTCGCGGTAGAGCGCAGCGACCTTGGCGCGGTCATCGAGCATGCGCGCCAGCTTCTCGACCTGGGCTACGCCGATGGCGGCGGCGACGTCGGAGAGCCGGTAGTTGAAGCCCAGCCGCGTGTGGTCGAGCCAGCCCATGTCGGGCGCGCGGCCCTGATTTCGTTCGCTGTCGATGCGCGCCTTGGTCGCCTCGTCGGGACACAACACCATGCCGCCCTCACCGGTGGCGATCTGCTTGTTCGGATAGAACCCGAGCACCGCCATGTGACCGCGCGTGCCGACCTGACGACCGTCGCCGTCGACGGCTCCGACGGCCTCGCAGGCGTCCTCGACGATCCAGAGGTCGTGCCGCTCGGCAACGGCCTCGAGCGCCGCCATCTCGGCGGTCGCGCCGAAGAGGTTCACGGGCAACAGCCCGCGGGTGCGTTCGCCCACCGCTCGCTCGGCGGCGGCCGGGTCGATGTTGAGCGTGACGGGATCGATGTCGGCGAAGACCGGCCTTGCGCCCTCGTAGACCATCACGTTGGCAGAAGCGATAAAACTCAGCGGCGAGGTCACGACCTCGTCCCCCGGGGAGATCCCAGCGGCGCGGATTGCAAGGTGCAGGCCGGCCGTACCGCTGGAGACGGCAGAGGCTGCCGCCGCCCCCGTGAAGTCGCAGAGCGCGCGCTCAAAGCGCGTCAGCATCGGCCCCAGGGAGAGCACGCCGCTGCCGAGGACCTGCGAGACGAGCTCCTGCTCGCGCGGGCCGATCTCGGGTCGCGCCATCGGCAGCACGGAGAATGCCGGCAGTGCGTCGTTCACCGGCCCTCCCCCGTTCCCGGCTGCATGCCGAATTCGAGTGCGTCGACGAGCGCCTGCCACGAGGCTTCGATGACGTTCTCGGAGACACCGATGGCGCCCCAGGTGTTGGTTCCGTCGGAGGCGTCGAGCAGCACGCGCGTGACGGCGCCGGTGCCCTTCGTCTCGTTGAGGATGCGCACTTTGAAGTTGACGAGATCGATGTCTTTGAGGTGCGGGTAGGTCTCGCCGATGGCCGCGCGCAGGGCGCGGTCGAGCGCGTTGACCGGACCGTTGCCCTCGGCTGTGCGCAGAAAGCGCTGCCCGTCGACCCAGATGCGGATCGTCGCCTCGGTCGAGACATCACCGTCGGCGTTCTTCTCGACGATCGTGCGCCAACCCTCAAGCATGAAGAGCGGCTCGTAGCTTCCGACCTCCTTGCGGATGAGCAGGTCGAACGACGCGTCGGCGGCTTCGAAGTGGTAGCCGCGCGATTCGAGCTCCTTGACGCGTTCGACGATGCGGGCCGCGGCCTCGGGATCGACCTCGATGCCGGCGGCGTCGGCGCGCGCCTGGACGGTGCCACGACCCGACAGCTCAGAGATCAGGATGTTGCGGTCGTTGCCCACGACGGCCGGGTCGATGTGCTCGAAGGTCGAGGTGTCTTCGAGCATCCCGGCGACGTGCAATCCGCCCTTGTGCGCGAAGGCGTCGAGACCGACGTAGGGAGCCGTGTTGTCGGGCTGCATGTTGCAGATCTCGTCGATCAGGTGCGCGGTGTCGGTGAGCTGCGAGAGTCGCCGCGGCTCGACGCACTGCAGCCCCATCTTGAGCTGCAGATTGGGCAGGATCGTGATGAGGTTGGCGTTTCCGGTGCGCTCGCCGTAGCCGTTGACTGTGCCCTGCACG
>JBIQMF010000162.1:0-4463 GCA_044463545.1 Solirubrobacterales bacterium | reverse complement strand
AGGGTGAAGGGGTCTTCGCGATTCTCTCTGCTGCCGAGCAGCGCCAGGGTCGCGATCGCCGGCAGGATCCCGGCGACGAGGTAGACGTCGGCGCTGTAGACGCGCAGCCAGTGCCAGAGATCCTCGGCTGCAAAGTGCTCGACCCCCAGCACCCCGAGATAGATCCCGACCGACGCGCGGCCGCGCACGAGCACGTAGAGGAGGCCGATCAGGAGCAACAGGGCCAGCGCCCCCGCCAACACCCTGCGCTCGGCCAGCCGCTGCCTGCGGCCTGCCGCACCGGGCACGAGCACGACGGCCAGCAGCGACAAGACGGCGATCGGCACCAGCGCGACGAACTGCATACGCGTGGCGATCGCGGCCAGCATCAAGAGCACCGCGACCAGCGCGCCGCCCGTCGTCGCCCGGGCCAGCGCATGCACCAGCGCCAGCAGCGCAGCAGCGGCCAGCGGATAGGCGAGGCTCTCGGTACCGATGAGGCCGGCGTAGTTGACCGCGGGTGCCGCGACGGCGAGCGCGGCGGCGAGCGCGGCCAGCGCCGGGGCGACCTTCTGGCGCGCCGCCAGGTACACCGGGAAGACGACCGCGGTGATCATCACCGAGTTGACCACGCGTACCAGCTCGTACTGGTCCTGGACGCTGCCTGCGACGCGGAAGATCGGCGCGATCAGCAGCGGATACAGCAACGAGATGATCTGCAGTTCGATGCCGTGCCAGCTCACCCCAGAGCCTTCGGCGAGGCTGCGCGCCACACCCCAGAAAAGAAACTCGTCGTGGTAGCGGACCGGCGTGTGCACCCGCAGCGCCAGCAGCGCCACCACCGCCGAGGCCGACAGCCAGAGCAGCGCCGGCGGCAGCAGTTCACGAGCGCGCCGCGTCGGTCCGGCAGCAGGAGTACTCAGAGGATGCTCTCCCACGCGCCGCTGCCGTCGCGGACATCGATGTCCTCGACGATGACCGCGCCCGGCAGGCCCTGGTCAGAGCGCACGTTGAGCACCGAAAAGACCTCCCCTGCCGGGAGGCGTGACTCGATCGTGCGGCGCGCATCGGCCGGCACGCGCACGCTGCGTTCACCGATCGAGACGACCACCGGGTGATCGGTGCCGCGAAGCTGCACGCGCATACGCCCGGGCTCGTCGAGGAATGTGCGCGTGTTCATGCCCGACTGCACGAGACCCGTACGCACGTTGCGCTGATCACTGAGCGCCAGGATCCGCGCCGGCGCGTCGGCCTCGATCAGCGTGAGCGTCGGCCACTGCTGCGACGGGTTGACACGCAGCGTCTCGTCCTTGAGGCGCATAGTCAGCATGGCGCTACGGATGAACCACGCCGTCGGCACGGCGCAGTGCTCGCTGACGATGCGTCCGTCGTCACGCCAGCCGAAGTCGCAGCGCGGCGAGTACATGACCGGCGTGCTGATCGGTGGTGCATCGCTGGCCCAGGCGGTCGAGATACGCGCGTTCCAGAACTCTGCGGTGAAGTAGGACAACGGGTCGTCGGTCGAGGTGATGATCATGCCGACGTCGCGCTCCGTGTGCTTGTCGATGAAGTTGGCGGGCTTGGGGTACTGGTCAAAGGCCTGCGCCGAGAACGTGCGCGCGTAGTGCCAGGTCTGGCCCTGCGTGGCGAGCAGCGCGGCAGCCGTGAAGACGATGAGGCCGCCGTGGGCCAGCGTCCTTACGAGCTTGTGCGGCAGCGTCGAGATGACGTAGACGACACCCAGCAGCAGCGTCAGCCGGGCCAGCAACATCCCGACGTCGTTGAGTGAGCCGGGATTGTCCTTCATGTGCATCCCGATCAGCGAGAGCCCGAAGGAGTCGTAGGAGAAGGGCACCATCAGCGCGTCGCTCTGGAAGCCGCTGACGATCACTGTCGCGACGGCAGCCGACGCCGCTGCACTCTTCCAGGAGACGCGCTGCCAGGCGGCCAGCAGACCGACGAAGTAGAGCGGCCCGATGTAGAACATGTAGCGCTCGTAGAAGATGTGCCGGCCGCGCCAGTCGTAGGGGTTGGTCGCCGAGAACCAGGCGACCTGGGCGATCAGCGCCAGCGACGCGACGAGCACAAGCGCAAGCAACGCGCCCAGCACCACGTCACGGCGGTTCTCGCGCCGCCCGAACATCGCCAGCGTGGCGATCACGGGCACGATCGCCGCCAGCAGATAGACGTCGGCGGCAAAGGCCTTGACCCAGAACCACAGCTCGGCGCGCTTCAGCGGCACCCCGTCGAAGGCGCCCGCATAGAGGCCGAAGGCGCCCTTGCCCTGCCCCACGAGCATCAGCCCGCCGAGGACGGCGAGACCGATCAGGCCGGCCCAGACGGGGGTGCGCTCGCTCAGGTACCGCTGGCGCGAGCCCGCCGCCTGCATCAGTGCCGCCAGCAGCAGCGTCACCGCAAAGATCGGCAGCAGAATCACGAACTGCGTACGCGTCAGCATCGCCACGAAGATGAGCGCGAAGGCCAGCAGCGCGTTGCGCCCCCTGGGCCGGGCCAATGCCAGCACGATGGCGCCGCAGGCTGCGATGAAGACCGGATAGCCGAGGTTCTCGGTGGCGATCACGCCGGCGTAGTTCATGGCCGGCACGGCGATCACGAGCCCTGCGACCACGAACGACTGCCACCGCCCGACGACGATGCGCGCCAGCAGATAGCCGGGAAACACCGACGAGCTGATCATCAGTGAGTTGCCGAGGTGCGCCAGCGTGTACTGCCCCGGCACGCTGTCGGCGATCCAGAATGCCGGTGCCAGCAGTACGGGGTAGAGCCAGCTCTTCATCCCCAGACCGACCCCGCGCCAGGTCAGACCGTCACCGGCCGCAAAGCTCTTGGCCAACCCCCAGAAGAGGAATTCGTCCTGGTAGCGGCGCGGCGAATCGTGGCCGGTCGCCAACAGGTAGATCACCAGCGTCGCCAGCATCCAGACGCCGGTCAGCAACCACAGCTCGAGGCCGCGTGTGCGCAGCCACGCGCCCGCATCGCGCCGCCAATCTGCCAAGGAGCCGCTCACCACAGCCCGAGGGTAAACATCGGCCCGGCCAGCGGGTGCCCTGGCCGAGCATGTAAAGTAAGAACTAGAACTTCCTACTTTCCACTTCTACCGATCCGCCCACAGAGGAAGCACACCATGGAATCGAACACGATCAAGCCCGACTTCACGACCGGCAAGAGCCGTCACTTCATCTTCAATGACGAACACGAAGCGCTGCGCGAGTCGATCGAGCGCTTCGCCGAGACCGAGCTGGCGCCGCACGCCGAGGAGTGGGAGGAGACGACCTTCCCCGACTCCGTGATCAAGCGGATGGGTGAACTGGGCTTCCTCGGGCTGACGATGCCCGAGGAGTACGGCGGACAGGGCGGCGACTACATCTCGTCGGTCGTGCGCGCAGAGGCGATGGCGCGCTCCGGCAGCGGCGGCCTGAACATGGGCATGGCCGTCCAGACCGACATGGCGATGCCGCCGATCGAGAAGTTCGGCAGCCACGAGCTCAAGGACAAGTATCTGCGTGGCGCCATCGCCGGCGACTACATCCTTTCGCTGGGCATCACCGAGCCCGACGCCGGCAGCGACGTCGCCGGGATCAAGACGCGCGCGGTCAAGGACGGCGACGAGTGGGTCATCAACGGCTCGAAGGTCTTCATCACCAACGGCCTGCGTGCCGACCTCATCGTGCTCGTCACGAAGACCGACGACTCGGCCGGCTTTGACGGCTTCACGCTCTTCCTCGTCGAGACCGACACCCCCGGATTCAACATCTCGCGCAGGCTCGAGAAGCTCGGTATGCACGCCTCTGACACCGCCGAACTGTCCTTCACGGACATGCGCGTCTCCGACGCCAACCGCCTCGGCGAGGTCGGCAAGGGCTTCTACAACATCATGTGGGAGCTGCAGAGCGAGCGCATGGTCGCTGCCTGCGCCTGCACCGCCGGCGCCCAGCTCGCGCTCGAGAAGACGATGGAGTACGCCAAGGAGCGCCAGGCCTTCGGCCGCTCGATCGGCAAGTTCCAGACGATCCGCCACAAGATCGCGGCCATGAGCACGAAGCTCGAAGCCTCACGCCAGCTCAACTACTACACGGCGTGGCTCGTCAACAACGGCCAGTACCCCGTGCGCGAGATCTCGCAGGCCAAGCTGTTCGCCTCGCAGGTCGGCTTCGAGGTGATGGACGAATGCCTGCAGATCCACGGCGGCTGGGGCTACATGAAGGAGTACGGCATCGAGCGCGCCTGGCGCGACATGCGCCTCAACCGCATCGGAGCCGGCACCGACGAGATCATGCTCGACGTGATCGGTCGTAGCCACGGCTTCTAGAGACCGGCCAGCCAGTGCCGGCGTTCTAAGCTGCCGCGCAGCTTTTTGGAACCCACCAAGACCCACCCCAAAAGACCAGAAAGAGACCATTCATCACCATGAGTGAACTTGCGATTCCCGGCCTGCTGGCCGGAAAGACCGCCATCGTCACGGG
>JBIQMF010000161.1:0-4520 GCA_044463545.1 Solirubrobacterales bacterium | reverse complement strand
CCAGATCGAGGCCATCGGCACGCGCACACGGCGCCGCCTGGCCTCGCTGCCGGCAGACCACCGCGCGCTGGTCAGTTGCGAGGGCGCCTTCAGCTATCTGACGCGTGACTTTGAAATGGCCGAGCAGTACCTCTGGCCGGTCAACGCCGAGGCCGAGGGCACGCCCCAACAGATTGCCCGCTCGGTTGAGTTTGTGCAGCAGCGCGGCGTGCCGACCGTCTTCTGCGAATCGACGGTCAGCGACAAGGCGCAGAAGCAGGTCGCGACCGAATCGGGAGCCAGCCTCGGCGACACGCTCTACGTCGACTCGCTGAGCAAGCCCGGCGGCCCGGTCCCCAGTTACCTGCGGCTGCTTGAGCACAACACCGACGCCATCACGAAGGGCCTCGGCCGATGAGCGCCGACGCACCGGCCGCAGGCAGCAACGCCGGCGAGGCGCGCGCGCCGGCCGTCGCCGTGCACAATCTGGCGGTGCGCTACGGGAGCAACGTCGCGCTCGACGAGCTCTCGCTTGAGCTCGCCGCCGGCGGGGTGCACGGCGTGATCGGTATGAACGGCTCGGGCAAGTCGACATTCTTCAAGACGCTCGTCGGCCTGGTGCGCCCCGACCACGGCGAGGTCAGGATCGCCGGCGGCAGCAACGAGGCGGCGCGCAGGGCCGGGCTGATCGCCTACGCCCCGCAGAACGAGGAGATCGACTGGAGCTTTCCGATCAGCGTGCGCGATGTCGTGATGACGGGCCGCTACGGGCACATGGGTCTCGCGCGCAGGGCCACCGCCGCCGACGTCGCGGCGGTAGACCACGCGCTGGCTCGCGCCGAGCTCACCGAGCTTGCCGATCGACAGATCGGCCAGTTGTCCGGTGGCCAACGTAAGCGCGCCTTCGTCGCCCGCGGTCTGGCCCAGGAGGCCGAGATCATGCTGCTCGACGAGCCCTTCGCGGGTGTCGACAAGCGCAGCGAGGCGACGATCACGCAGCTCCTGCGCGAACTCTCGGCCGAAGGCCGCACGGTCGTCATCTCGACGCACGACCTCGTGACCCTGCCCGCACTGTGCGACCACGTCGCGCTGCTCAACCACCGCGTGATCGCCTACGGAGCGCCGGGCGAGGTGCTCGTGCCGCGGCTGCTCGCGCAGGCCTTCGGCGGCTTCATCCCGGCCGATGCCATCGCAACAGGCGACCTGCCGCAGGCGCTTGACGAGGGTCCGCGATGAGCATTCCACTGGCGATGCCGATCGAGTGGCTCATCCAACCGCTCGAGTTTGAGTTCATGCAGCGGGCGCTCGTCGCAGGCCTCGTGATCGGTGTCGTCTGCGCCGTGCTCAGTTGTTGGCTGACGCTGCTGGGGTGGTCACTGCTGGGCGACGCGGTGTCACACGCCGTGCTCCCCGGCGTCGTCTTCGGCTACCTCCTGGGGTTGCCGCTGGCCGCCGGCGCATTCGTTTTCGGGGTCGGGGCCGTGGCCATGATCGGCGGTCTCAACCGCACGAGCCGGATCAAGGAGGACGCAGCCATGGGGATCGTCTTCACGGGCTTGTTTGCGCTTGGGCTGGTGCTGGTCTCGGCCGCCCCCAGCCAGATCGATCTCTTCCACATCCTCTTCGGCAACATCCTCGGCGTCAGCCCGGGCGAGCTGCTGCAGGTCGTCACAATCGGCGTTGCGACCACGGCGGTGCTGCTCTTCTTCCGCCGCAGCCTCGTGCTCTTCGCCTTCGATCCGGTGCACACCTTCGCCATCGGGCTGCGCCCCAGAATGCTCGAGATCCTGCTGCTGGGGTCTCTGGCGATGACGGTCGTGATCGCGCTGCAGGCCGTCGGCATCGTGCTCGTCGTGGCGATGCTGATCACGCCCGGCGCCATCGCGTATCTGCTGACCGACCGCTTCGACCGCATGTTGCTGATCGCCATCCTGGCCAGTGTCGGCAGCTGCATCGCCGGCACCTACATCAGCTACTACGCCGACATCTCGACCGGCGGCTCGATCGTGGTCGTGCTTACAGGGATCTTCTTGTTGACGTATCTGCTTGCGCCCGAGCGCGGACTTCTCCCGCGTCGGTCACGTCAGTAGGAAGTGAGATGAAAGAGACCACAGACCGAACTGAAATCTGGATCGTTGCTTGAGATTGGCGCGGTCGACTGACGCGTGATCTCCACGCCGTCAAATACCGCCCAGCATTCCCAGCGACTGTCGTGCTTGGAGAGGAAGCGAATGCCGGCGAAACGCGGCCGTCCCACCGCATCTGTCTGGGCGTAAGCCCATTCACTTATGCGACGCGTGAGTCGGCGATCGTCGCCGCGAATTGTGGACACGGTGATTCGATCAACTCCCAGATGTCGTTCGAGGAACGACCGGGTTTCAATCTCTTCGACATCCAAGAACGACAATGATGGACGGGTCGCGGTGCGATGGAGCTCAACGGAGATGATCAGTCGGTCATCGCGCCATGCACGCGGTACCGCGCCGAGAGCCATGGAGTTGTCGTCGCCCCAGTAGTCCGCCGCCCGGGGGCTTGGTCGGAGTACGTCCAGCGTTTCCGCGAATGCGCCCCTGCGATCACTCGCAAGGTCTAGAACGCCGTAATCACCCAGCGGGGCGTCAAACCGATTTCCGCTGGGCAGGTTCGAGTCCTGACCACGCTGGGCCCGTGAGAAACCCAGCGGATCAGAGCTATGCGAAACCCGCCACAACAAACGGCCGTCGGCGCTCTTGGTAGGGACTTTGTCGTGGTTCAACCGCTGGCAACAAAGGCGCGTGCAGCCAGCATCACTTCTGTCTTGCGGCCTTCTGCCAGCGCCTCCGCTGGCGAGGAGTCATTCAATTGCGGATTCATTCCGGCAAACCAAGCTTTGATCGTCTGTTTTGATTCACGCGTCTGTAGCAGCGCAAACACCTGAAAAGCATTGCGAAGAAGTGTCGAGTCATCGCTGTCAGGGGCTGTCTGGCCGGACGCCCATCGACCAATCGTCTTTGGGTCCTTGTTGCCGACCATGAACGCAACCATCTTCTGGCCCAGCGCGTCCTGGAGAATGTTCGCGATGTCGCCGATCGCCGTAACAGTCGCCTCTCGGTGAGCGGCTTCCGTCAGCGTGGCGATATCTGCAAATTCTGTATGCGTAGTCATCGGTGCTGCCTTGTGCTGCGTGGGGAGACTGGCGGTGCAAGCCAGTCCTCAGATCCATAACCTACCTGATTTGTCCCCCTATGTGGGATGTCAAATGGACGGTTGAATGAGCCCTTGCTGAGCGTCAGTTCATACCGAACGACGGCGGCAGGTCGCCGGGCCGCTCGACGATCTGGGAGAAGCGCAGCACCGTGACGAGGTCTTCGGTCGAGATGTCGCGGTTGTAGATCTGTTCCAGGAAGCGCAGCTCGTCTTCGAGCAGGCGGAACTCCGGGTTGTCCATCTCGATCTCGCGCGGCGTCAGGTCGTAGACCTTCTTCACGACGACGGAGTCGATGACGGCCTGGAAGATCTTCTCCCGCGGGGCGTTCTCCATGCCGATCGTGACCATCACGACATGGCCCTTCTTGTACTTGTGCGACTTGTCGCCCAGCCGGATCGTGGCCTGCTTGCGGCCGTGACGAAGCTGGTCGGCAAAGAGCGGTGAGTAGAAGTTCAGTACGTACAAGAGAGCCTCACACGACCATGCGGCGCATGCCTTCCGGGTCGCGGAGTTGCAGTCTACCCCGGTAGGTGGTCAGCAGCTCATTGCGCTGACAGCTGGCCAGAAAGCGCGAAACCGTCTCGCGAGAGGTGCTGGCAAGTTGCGCGATCTCAGACTGGTTTGCGCGTACGTAGGCGCCGGCAAAGACTTCTCCGTCATTCTGCTGCTCGGCCAGCCCCAGCACAACGTTGACGATGCGGCCCTCGGTGCTCTGGAAGTACTGGTCGCCGATCCGTGAGTTGGCGACCCGGATGCGTTTTGAGAGCTGTTGCAGCAGCTTCACCGCGATCTCGGGGTTGCGGTGCAGCACACGCGTGACGTCGCCGCTGGTGAGCGCCACAACCTTCGTCGGTTCCACGCACTCTGCTGTGGCCGAGCGAGCCTCCTGGTCGAACAGCGCCAGCTCGCCGAAGAGGTCTCCCGCGCCCATCTCGGTCAACGCGATCGTGCGCCCGCCGACGTGTTCGCGTTTGATCAGTACGCGGCCCTCCTGGATCACATACATCACGTCGCCCTTGCTGCCCTCCTGGAAGATCACTTCCCCGCGTTGAAAGGAACGCGGCACGGCGACGGCACCGAGTTCTTCGAGCTCGCGCGCGTTGAGCGTCTCAAAGAGCGGCAACCGCCCCAGCAGTTCGCTGGCGGCGCTCATCGTGCTGTGTGGGGCAGGTCACACATTCGGGTCAGAGACTACGACTTTGATCGGAGTCACCTTTCCGCCCGCCACGACTTCTCTGAGTACGTCGGCGAACTGTTCGCCCAGCAGCTCCCAGCCGTAGTGTCGCTCGGCCAGCGCACGTCCGTACCCGGCCAGCCGCTGGCGCAGTGCCGGCTCGCGCAGCAGATGCACGAT
>JBIQMF010000160.1:0-4532 GCA_044463545.1 Solirubrobacterales bacterium | reverse complement strand
CTCGGGCGGCTCTTGCCGGTGAAGGGCCCGGGCCTCGTCTTTCTGTTTCCGCTGCTCGACCGCAAGGTGCGCGTCGACATGCGCACGATCACCCTGACGGTGCCGCCGCAGGAGCTGATCACGCGCGACAACGTGCCGGCGCGCGTGGCCGCTGTCTGTTACTTCAGCGTGGTCGACCCGTTGGCCGCCATCACGCAGATCGAGGCCTTCACGCCGGCGACTTCGCAGATCGCCCAGACGACCCTGCGCAGCGTGCTCGGCGCGGCCGACCTCGACCAGCTGCTGTCGGGCCGCGAGAAGCTCAACGAGGAGCTGCAGCGCATCATCGACGAGCAGACCGAACCCTGGGGCGTCAAGGTCTCGATCGTCGAGATCAAGGATGTCGAGATTCCCGAGGCGATGCAGCGCGCGATGGCGCGTCAGGCCGAGGCAGAGCGCGAGCGTCGCGCCAAGATCATCAACTCCGAGGGTGAGTTCCAGGCGGCCGAGAAGTTGGCCGACGCCGCCAGCATCATCGCCCGCGAGCCGACAGCCCTGCAGCTGCGCTACCTGCAGACGCTGCTTGAGATCGGCTCTGAGCAGAACTCCACGATTCTCTTCCCGCTGCCGATCGACATCGTTCGACCCTTCCTCGAGCGCGGCGACGACATCTCGCGGCTGTTCGAGATGCGCGGTTCGGGTCAGCCGAGCGAGAACGACTGACGCAGCGCATGTTGTTGGCCCGCCTGCTGCACGTGATCGGCTTCATCGCGCTCGTGGGTGGCCAGTTGACGCTGATCTTCGCCGTCGTGCCGGCCACCCAGAAGTTCGGCGCAGCCCCCGAGCTGATGAAGACGGTGGGTCGCCGCTTCGGCATCGTCGCGGCGGCCGGGCTCGCGATGATCGTCGCCAGCGGCATCTGGATGTCCGGGCACCTGAGCCTCTGGAGTAGCGACCTGCTGCACGTGAAGCTGATGCTGGTCGTGCTCATGGTCGTACTCGTCGGGATGCACATCGCGACGCCGCGGGCGCGCGCCGTCGTCTGGATCAACCTCATCGTCTCGCTGATCGTGGTCTGGCTGGGCCTCAGGCTGGCCTGGGGCGGCTGAGCCCCCGGCCTCGTCGCCCGAAGGCGCGCCCCTCAGAGCCCGATGGCCGAGAGCGATGGCTTGGGCAGGCTGGGCAGACCGACGCTGGGCAGACCGACGTTGGGCAGGCTGGGCATGCTGACCTTTGGCATGCTGGGCAGGCCGAGATCCGGCATGCTCGGGCGCAGGCTCCTGGTCGCGGGCAGCTTCGGCATGCCCAGGCTGGGCAGCGGGAAGTTGTCGGGGAAGCTGAGCTTGAAGATGCGGCGTACGACGGTGCCGAACTGCTGGTGCAGCGGGCCCGTGTTGTACGGGATGCCGTAGCGCGCGCATGCCTCCTGCACCTCGATGGACATTTCGGCGTAGCGGTGGGCCGGGATGTCGGGGAAGAGGTGGTGCTCGATCTGGTGGCTGAGGTTGCCGCTCATGATGTGGAAGAGCTTGCCGCCGGTGAGGTTTCCGGAGCCCAGCACCTGGCGGTAGTACCACTCGCCGCGCGTCTCGTTCTCGGTCTCTTCCATCGCGAACTCTTCGATGCCGTCGGGGAAGTGACCGCAGAAGATGATCATGAAGGCCCAGACGTTGCGGATGATGTTTGAGCTGAAGTTGCTGGCCAGCGTCAGCGGGAAGAGCGGCCCGGTCATGGCCGGGAACAGCAGGTAGTCCTTGACGGCCTGCTTGCCAACCTTGCGCCAGATCTTGTCCATCACCTCGCGCTGCTCCTTGAAGGTGATCTCGCCGCTGGCGATGCGCTCGACCTCGAGGTCGTGCAACGCGACGCCGTACTCGAAGAAGACCATGAGCAGGAACGCCCACAAGGTGTTGCCGAGGTAGTAGGGGTGCCACGGCTGGTCCTCGCTCATGCGCAGGATCCCGTAGCCGACGTCACGGTCCTTGCCGACGATGTTCGTGTAGGTGTGGTGGGTGACGTTGTGCGACTGCTTCCAGTTGGCGCTGGGGGCCGCCGTGTCCCACTCGAAATTCTTGCTGGAGAGGCGCGGATCCTGGGTCCAGTCGTACTGGCCGTGCATCACGTTGTGGCCGATCTCCATGTTGTCGAGGATCTTGGCGATCCCGAGGCTCACCGTGCCGGCAAGCCAGGCCGGCGGGAGAAACCCGAAGAAGAGCAGGCCGCGGCCCGTCAGCTCGAAGCGGCGCTGGGCGTTGAGGATGCTCTTGATGTAGTCGACATCGCGCTGCCCGAGGTCGGCCAGCGTGCGATTGCGCAGGGCCTCCATCTCCTCGCCGAACTGCTCAATCTGTGCCGGCGTCATGTGGAAGGACGCCGGGCGGGCCGTCCCTTCGGCGCTGGTGCCGTGCTTGAGCGCGCTTGCGTTGCCCTGCTTGTGCGCGGGGCGCTCGGCTGCGTTGCGCGCTGCGGCCTTGGGCCCGGCCTTGGCCTTGGCTGTGCTGCGGCGGACTGCCGTGGCCTTTGCCTTTGGACTCTTTGCGGCCGTCGCCGACTTGCGCGCGGCGGCCGTCTTGGTTGTTGCCGCTCTGGCCGCGGGCTTCTTGGCGGAGGCTGCGGTCTTCTTGGCGGCTGAGGACTTGGCTGCTGAGGACTTGGCTGCTGAGGACTTGGCTGCTGAGGACTTGGCTGCTGAGGTCTTGGCGGGTGAGGTCTTGGGGGAGGCGGACTTCCTGGCGGCCGGCTTCTTTGCGGCCGGCTTCTTCTCTGCTGCGATCTCGGACATTTCAACCCTCCTAGAGGTCGATCGCAAACTCGCCTACTGGGACGTGAATGCAGGTCTGGATGAATTCGTCTTTGACAACCTTCAGTTCCCCAGTTCGCACGTCCCGCACCACGCCTTCTGGCACGTAGGCAATGCAGGTGTGGCAGATGCCCATCCTGCAACCGCTCTTCGGCGAGAGGCCGGCGGCCTCGGCCTGGTCGAGCAGTGTGCCGCCGTCGCTGACCGTTTCCACGTTGCTCTCCGAAAAGCGCAGTGGTCCGCCGATGTCGTCTTCGGAGAGCTCGATCTCCGGCAGCACGAAGCTTTCACAGTAGAGCTGCGGGCGCACTTTGCGCGCAGTCCAGATCTTCTCGGCTCCTTCGATCAGTGCCGGGGGGCCGCAGACGAAGGCGTGCGCCTGCTCGTAGTCGCCCAGCGCGCGTCGCAGCTTGGCGTGGGTGAGGTGGCCGTGGACGGCGCCGGCGACCTTGGCGCGAGTGAAGACGCGCGTCAGCGTGACGTTGCGCCGGGCGGCAGCGAGTTGGTCGAGCTCCTCCTTGTAGAGCAGTTCTTCCGGCGAGCGCGCAATCTGCACGAAGTCGATCGGCCCCTTATGGCCTTCGGCCACGAGCGTGCGCAGCATCGAGATCACGGGCGTGATGCCGCTGCCGCCACCGATCAGCAGCAGGCGACCGGGGCGCTTCTCGGGCAGCACGAACTCGCCCTCGGGTGGAGTCAGGCCGATCAGCATGCCGGGGCGGGCGTGCTCGATGAGGTGGCCTGAAACGACCCCGCCGTCGTGCATCGAGATCGTCAGCTCGACGGTGTCATCGCGTGCGGCGTCCGAGGCGGGGGAGTAGAAGCGCGTCTGCAGCACGCCGTCGACCTCGACGATCGTGCCGACGTGCTGGCCGGCCGTGAAGCCCGTCCAGTTCGGGTTCGGGGCCAGGGTCAGCGTCACGCTGCGCGGGGTCTGGCGCTCGACGGCGATGACCTCAGCCTTCACGTCGCGCACAGAGAATGTCGGGTCGAGGAGTTCGCCGTAGCCGTCGATGCCGTTGGGGCTGACGATCGTCTCGAGCAGGCGCGAACGGAAGATCTTGCGGCCGAGATTGAGCGGAGAGGTGGGGAGCGATGGGGAGATCATGTTCTTGAACCTTTACATCAACTGATGTCACAGGTAACACCAGAACGCGAAAATTGCCGCCGGTGGTGGTTTCTATGTTACATCAAACTATGTTACATAAATGTAAGTCCGGTGTATCCAGCACTGAACGGCGCCACCTGGTGCCGCCGAAAACCCCATGAACAAGGCATTTGCCGCCGACAGACAAGAGGTTCCCAAATGGCTGAAGCAACGACAAAGAAGACGACCGCCGCAAAGACGAAGAACGAGCCGAGCGGCACCGAGACGCTGATCACGCAGGTCCAGGAGGGCGGTCAGCAGGCCATCGGCGCCGTGCGTCGCTTCCTCACCAAGGTCGACGAGTCGGTCGCCGGCTCGAACTCGCCGACGATCGCCCACGACATCGCCGACTCGGCGCTGGAGATGTCTGACCGCATGGTCGAGAGCGGCAGCGAGGCCCTGCGTGGTCTCGTCAAGTCGAGCTGACAAAACTGCGCCGCATGCTGGCTGCTCGACCGGGTAATCTGCCCGGTCGAGCGCCATGCCCAATCGTGTGACAGACAACTTCGAGAGTGCCAACGAACTCGTCCGCGCGCTGCGCCGACTGGCGATGAGCCAGCGCGGGCGCAAGATCGAGATGTTGCGCGATCTCGACCTGCAGGCCGG
>JBIQMF010000159.1:0-4565 GCA_044463545.1 Solirubrobacterales bacterium | reverse complement strand
TGCGGCCTGGCGGCCGTCTGCGGCTGCGCCAGTGCCAGCGCGCCGGCAGTGGCCAGCAGGGCTGCGACGGCCAGCGTGAGCTTGGGGATTCTGATCAGTTGGGGTATTCCGATCACGGAGGTAGGATATCAGCGCTTTATTAGGTCTCCCTAATAACCCGCCGCTGTCCCCGCGGTCGCGCTCCTCAGGTTTCGCGCGCCGGACGGACCTCGCCGCCCAGCCAGTCGACCTGCAGCGCGGTACGGCCCCCGCCGGCCGCCTCGAGCGAGGCGTCGACGCCCCAGACGCGCTGCAGCATCTCGCGGCTGAGCACCTCAAGCGGCACACCGCTTGCCACGGTGCGGCCCTCGCTGAGCACGACAACCTCGTCGGCCACGGCCGTCGCCAGCGAGAGGTCGTGCACGACCAGCAGCACGGCATAGCCCTCGTCAGCCAGCGAGCGCAGCAGCTTGGCGATCGTCACGGTGGCCCCGAGGTCGAGGCTGGCCGTCGGCTCGTCGGCCATCAACACGCGGGCCTGCTGGGCCAGCGCGACGGCGACCTGTACGCGTTGCAGCTCGCCGCCCGAGAGCGTCGAGAGGTGGCGGTCGCGGAAGTGTGTGACGCCGGCGCGCTCGAGTGCATCGGACACCGCGTCGCGGTCGTCCTTGCCGGGGCGCTGCCACGGGCGCACGTGCACGCTGCGGCCGATCGTGACTGCGTCGTTGACGGTCACGCCGGGCGGCACCAGCGCGCGCTGCGGCACGAACGCCCGCGTCAGCGCCAGCTCGCGACCGCGCATCTGACCGACCTCTCGTCCGTTCCAGCGCACGTCGCCGTCGGTCATCGGCTGGATGCCGGCGATCGCGCGAGCCAGGGTCGACTTGCCGGCCCCGTTGGGGCCGACGAGCGCCACGAGCTTGCCGTACTCGAGCGTGACGTCGGCCGAGCTGAGGATCTGCGTCTCGCCGATGCGCACCGAGACGCCCTGCGCGCGCAGCGCCGGCGTGGTCGCGGTGGATGTCTGCTCGCCGCTCATGCCTGTTTGCGCAGGAGGTAGAGGAACATCGGGACGCCCAGCAGGACCATGAACGGCCCGACCGGCAACTCGATCGGGGCGGCCACGAGGCGCGCGATCGTGTCGCCGGCCAGCAGCAGCGTCGCCCCCGCCACGGCCGAGACGGGCACGACATACGTGTGCCGAGAGGTGCCGGCCGCCATGCGGACGAAGTGCGGCGTGACGAGGCCGAGGAAGGCCAGCAGTCCGGCGAGCGACGCGGCTGCGGCGGCCAGCAGGGCGGCCACCACGCCCGCGGCCAGGCGGATGCGCTGCGGCTTCGTGCCAAGCGAAGCGGCGACTTCATCGCCCAGGGCCAGCCGGTCGAGTGGTCGCATCAGCGTGACGGCGAGGACGAAGCCGATGGCGAAGTAGAACCAGACCGACTTGAGGTCACCCCAGCCGTCGCTCGTGAGGCTGCCTGCGATGAAGAAGAGGACGCTCTGGACGCGGTCCGGGAAGGCGCTGAGGATGGCCGTCGTGCTCGCACCGAAGAGCGATCCGATGGCGATTCCGGCCAGGATCAGCTTGGCGATCGAACCGCGGTTGCTGCCCGACCAGGCGACGAGAAAGACGAGCCCGGCGGCGACCATTCCGAAGACGAGGGCGCCGATCGGCAGCAGCGCCACGTAGGAGGGAAAGAGCACGAGGATGAGTACCGCGCCGAAGCCCGCGCCGCCGGTGACGCCGACAATGTCGGGCGAGGCCAGCGGGTTGTTCAGCGCACCCTGCAGCAGCGCGCCGGCGACACCCAGCCCGGCGCCGACCACGACTGCCTCGATCGTGCGCGGCAACCGGAGGTCGAAGACGATCTTGTCGGTCGAGGCGTCGCCGCTGGTGCCGAAGATCGCCGAGAGCACGTCACCCAGCGGGATCTTCACGGCGCCGAAGGCGATCGAAGCCAGCGCCGTGACGATCAGCGCCACGAGCAGCACGATCACCACTGCGGACTTACGTGCCACCGACGGCTACCAGTTTTTGAGCAACTGCGTGCGGACGCGCTTGATCGTGTGCCCGACGTCGACGTCGGGCTGCAGCAGCGAGTCGTCGACGACCACCTTGACGCGGTTGTTCTTGACCGCGTCGAGCGTCGACCACGCCGGGTTGTTGCGGTAGAAGTCTGCGATCGCCGGAATGTCCTTGGTGTTGCCGTGCGGCACAGCGATGATCACATCGGGGTTCTGGGCGATGATCCACTCATCGTTGACCTTGGCGAAGCCACCGCTGGCCCGGAGGCTGCCCGTGATCAGGCGACCGCCGGCGGCGCTCACGACCGAGGCGCCCCAGGTGTGCTTCATGAAGGCCTGCGGTGCGCGACCGACGCCGAGCAGCATCAGCACGCGCGGGCGCTGCTTGATCTTGCGGCCGGTCTTGGCGTAACGGATCTGGCGCTCGACCTTCTTGACGAACTTGTCGGTCGCGCGCTTTGAGGCGTACGAACGACCGATGGCGCGGATCTGACGCGTCACCTGGTTGACCGTCGACGGGTCCATCATGCGCACCTTGATGGCCAGGTCGCGCAGCGTCTTGCTGCCCTTGGACCAGGTCGGCGAGCTCAGCACAACGTCGGGGTCGAGCTTGGCGATCTGCTCCATGTTCGGTCCGTTGGGGTGGCTCAGCGCAAGCTGCTTGACGCCCTTCAGGCGCGACGACATCTTCTTGCTGCCGGCCGCCTGCTGACCGATCGCGGCCGGGCGCACACCGGTGTAGGCCAGCGCGTTGGCGCTGAACGGTGTGAGCGCCGCGATCTTCTGCTTCTTCTTGGCCGATGCGGCGCCGACCCCGGTGGTGGCGACGAGTACGGCGATCAGGACAACTGCGAGGGCGGCGAGGGGTTTGCCAGCTTTGTACGAATTCATGGGGTGCGCGTTAGGGTAGCCTAAAATCCAACCTTAACGCTAGGAATAACCCCCGCCGCGACAACCCGTTGCGCCCTGGCCGGACATTTTTTCTCATGCAGATCGAGAACTTCCTCTTTGACATCGCCGAAGCACTGAAGTACCCCGTGCTGATCGCTGCACTGCTGGCGATGGCCTACTCGATCTACGAGATCGGGGTGCTTGTGGCCGAACTCGTGAAGCGCCGCGGCCGCGGAATCGAGCGACTCGACAACGCCATCGCCTACGCCCGCCACTACCTGGCCGTCGGCGATCAGCAGTCGGCGCTCAACACCGTGCACGCCCTGGGCTACAACGAGCCGATGCGCGAGGCGCTCTCGGAACTCATCCTGCAGCGCCCGTACAGCGACAGCGAGGAGCGCATCGCCAAGCGCCTGGCCGAGTACGACTACGCCTCGATCAGGCGGCTCGAGCGCATGCGCATCCTCGTGCGAATGGGCCCCGCTCTCGGACTGATGGGAACCCTGATCCCGCTCTCGCCGGCGCTCGCCGCGCTCTCCAACGGCGACATCAACCGCCTCACCCAGGACCTGCGCGTGGCCTTCAGCGTCACCGTCACGGGTCTGCTCATCGGCATGGTCGCCTTCGCCGTCTCGCTCGTGCGCGACCGCCTCTACTCGCAGGACTTCTCCGACGTCGAGTACGTCGCCGCCGCGCTGGCCGACGTCCCCGGCCCACCCAGCACTCACGCCACCCACGAACCCGGCGGCGTCGCCATCGGCGCATGAGCGCGAAGGTCTCAGCGCGTGCGCGCTCGCACGAGGACCGCGCCGGCGACCCGCTCGACGGGCTCGTGAACCTCTTCGACCTCGGCATCGTGCTGGCCGTCGCATTTCTGCTGGCGGCGCTGTCCTCGGTCAATCTCACGACCGACGTACTGAAGAACCAGCAGTCGGCGCAGAGTCAGACAGCCCCACGCGATTCCGTCGTCACGCGCCCCGACCAGACGGCCGAGCAGATCACCGTCGAGCCGGGCAGCGAAATCGTCGGTCAGGGCAAGAAGCTGGGCGAGGTCTACCAGCTCTCCGACGGCCGCACCGTGATCGTCAAGCCCAAGGGCGAAGGCGCGACCGGCGCAAGCGGCGCGGTCGGGCGCTGAGCGCCCTGCCACTAATCTGACCGTCGTGAAGGAAACGATCGTCATGAAGTTCGGCGGCACTTCGGTCGCCGACGCCGAGCGCATCAAGAACGCCGCCTCGCGCATCGTCGCCGCCCACGAGGCCGGCCACCGTGTGGTCGCCGTGCTCAGCGCGCAGGGCAAGATGACCGACCGACTCGTCGAGCAGGCAGGCGAAATCAGCGAGCGCCCGGTGGCCCGCGAGATGGACATGCTGCTCTCGACCGGCGAGCGCATCTCTTGCGCGCTTGCGGCGATGGCGATCCACGACATGGGCCACGAGGCGATCAGCCTGACCGGGTCGCAGGCCGGCATCATCACCGACACCTCGCATACCAAGGCGCGCATCGTCGACGTCCGCGCCGACCGCATCTCGGCAGCCCTCGAACAGGACAAGATCGTGCTGGTCGCGGGCTTCCAGGGTGTCTCGACCGAGAGCAAGGACGTCACCACCCTGGGGCGTGGCGGCAGCGACACCACGGCCGTCGCCGTGGCCGCCGCCATCGGTGCCGAC
>JBIQMF010000158.1:0-4593 GCA_044463545.1 Solirubrobacterales bacterium | reverse complement strand
TTGGTGGATCGTCAGCCGGCGCATGGCCTGCACGATCTCTTCGGCGTGATCAAAGTCAAACTGCGTCAAGGTGCTGGTCCGGGCGCTGCAGGAGAATTACTTGTCCGACCAAGTATATGGCTCGAGCGGCTGGATGTCGACACGCTCACCGTCGACGATGCCTCGGCTCTCGGGTGGCAGGAACATCAGTGCTTCGCTGCCCACGAGCGAGCTGAGGGCGTGCGAGCGTTGATTCTCGGCGGTCAGGCTTGCAACTAGTTGGCCGTGATCGCTGCTGAGCCGGCACCGCAGGACCTGGGCAAAGCCGGGCTTCTTGGCGAGCGCCGCGCCGGCGTAGCGGGCCGCCAGCCGTAGCGGCGTGCCGCTGGCGCCCTGCAGGCGGCGCAGTGCCGGGGCCACGAAGAGTTCAAAGGTGACCCAGGCCGAGACGGGATTACCAGGCAGCCCGAAGACCAGTGTGGGCGGGCCGCCTGCGCGCGGCAGCTGGCCGAACCACGTGGGGTGGCCGGGCCTCAGCGCAATCTGCCAGAAGATCTCCCGCACGCCGACCGCCTGCAGGGCCGGCTTGACGTGATCGTGCTGTCCGACGCTCACGCCGCCCACCACCACCAGCACGTCGCTCGCGTCCAGCGCGCTGCGCAGCGCAGCTTCGGTTGCAGACTGGTCGTCGGCCGTGCGCGCCGCGACGTGCTCGGCGAGCGCGCCCTGCTGGCGCGCCAGCTGCTGCAGCATCAGCGAGTTCGAGTCGTGGATCTGACCGGGCGCAAGTGCCCGGCCGGGCGCCACGAGCTCATCACCGGTCGAGACCACGGCAACACGTGGGCGCCGGGCGACGTCGAGCTCGGTCATTCCGAGCGCGGCCGCCATGGCCAGCTCGCCTGCGTGCAGCTGTGTCCCAGCCGCAAGCACACGCTGGCCGGTGCGCACGTCATCGCCGGCCGGGCGCACGTCGTGACCGCGCGAAAGCTCGTGGTGCACTACAAGCGCACCGTCCGACAGGCGCGACTGCTCGACGCGCAACACGCAGTCGGCTCCGTCGGGCAGCATCGCCCCGGTCGAGATGCGCACCGCCTGGCCACGCTCCAAGCTGCCCGCGAACGGGTGACCGGCGCGGGACTCGCCGACGAGCGCAAGCAGGGCGGGGGAGTGTTCGTCGGCTCCGCTCGTGTCTTCGGCCCGCAGGGCGAAGCCGTCCATCGCGGAGTTGGCAAATCCGGGCAGATCTTGCGGGGCCACAAGATCGCGTGCCACCACCCGGCCGGCGGCCGAAGCGAGCGCGACGGTCTCGGCGCCCAGCGGCTCGGCGCACTCGAGCACGGCCGACCGGGCGGCTTCGACGCTCGTGGCCATCAGTGCTCCGTGTCGCCGATCAGCAGTGCCATCGCGTGCTCGAGCGTGTCCAGCAGCGGCTCACCGCACTCGGCGATGGCGCGCGGATTGCCGGGGAAGTTGATGATCAGCGTCGAGCCGCGCAGTCCGGCCACGCCGCGCGACATCATCCAGTACTTCGTGTGCGCCGCCGCCGCCCGACGCAGCGCTTCGGCGATGCCGGGGGCGTCGCGGTCGATCACGTCACCCGTCGCTTCGGGGGTGACGTCGGATTCCGCGAGCCCCGTGCCGCCAGAGGTCAGAATCACGTGGACCTCGCCGGAGTCGGCCCAGTGACGCAGGCGTTCGGCGATCAGGGCCCGGTCGTCGGGGATCAGCTCGGCCGCCACGAGTTCGGCGCCCAACTCTTCGGTGTAGGCCGCAAGCGCCGGAGTGCACAGATCTTCACCTTGACCTGCGGACTTGCTCGTCGAGATCGTGATCGTGGCTACCCGCAACATCACTCTGTCCCGGCGCGCCAGTCGCTCTTTCCGCCGCTCTTCTCGAGCAGCTCGGTGCGCTCGATCGTCACGCCGCGCTCGATCCCTTTGACCATGTCGTAGATCGTCAACGCCCCGATGCTGCAGGCCGTCATCGCCTCGATCTCGACGCCGGTGCGCGCGTGCGTGCGCACCGCCGCCTCGACTCTGACGCGGCCGTTCTCCGGGTCGATCGCGATGTCGACGTCGATGGCGTCGAGCGGCAGCGGGTGGGCCAGCGGAATCAGTTCGGGGACGCGCTTGGCCGCCAGCACGGCGGCGATCCGAGCAGTTGCCACGACGTTGCCCTTGGGCGCGTCTCCGGCGACGACCATCGCCGCCGTCTCTGGCGACATCTGCAGCTCAGCGCGTGCGCGGGCGAAGCGCGTACTGGGCTCCTTGGCCGAGACGTCGACCATCTGCGCGCTGCCGTCGGCGCTGAGGTGGGTGAGCCTCTTGGCGGGGTCTTCGGGTTGCGAAGTCATCGCAGAACAGAATATACTTGTCTGGTTAGGTATTTTGTCGAAACGCCTTCGTGATCGGCTGATGATGCAGATTCAAGTCCGACTCTTTGCAGTTCTGAAGCAGTACAGCCCGACTGCGGTTGTCGAGCTCGAACTGCCGCAGGGCGCGAGTGTTGCCGACGCCGTCGATGAGCTCGCGCGGGTCGTCGGAGCAGGCGACGCCTTGCGGCGGCTGCCACTGGGTCACGCCGTCAACCGTGAGTACGTCGCAGTCGACACGGCGCTCAGCGACGGCGACGAGTTGGCGTTGATTCCACCTGTCAGTGGTGGTGCGCCGGAGGCGCGCGTGCATGCGGCGATTGTCGAGCGGGCACCCTCGGCCGATCAACTCACCGAGTTCGTCGCCGACCCCGCGGCCGGAGCAGTCGTCGTCTTCCACGGCGTCACGCGTGAGGTCGACCGACTCGAGTACGAGGCCTACGTCGAGATGGCCGAGCCGCTCCTGGCAGGACTCCTCGCGGCCGTCGCCGCAGAGCACGAACTCTGCGCGCTGGCCTGTGAGCACCGTGTCGGCACCGTGCCGCTGGGTCAGCCGAGCGTCGTGGTCGCGGCCAGCGCGCCGCACCGCGCCGAAGCTTTCGCGGGCGCGCGCGCGGCGATCGACCGGATCAAGCTGGAGCTGCCGGTCTGGAAGCGCGAGGTCGTGCAAGGCGGCGGAGCGACGACGAAGACCTGGGTCGCGGGTCAGCCGATCGGGCAGGTGCTGCCGTGAACCCCGCCGCCGCAGCGACGCAGCCCCGACCGGCCGCCGCGCGCGGCGGCCAGTTGCGCGACGCCTTCGGGCGCACGATCAACGACCTGCGTGTTTCGGTCACAGACCTCTGCAACCTGCGCTGTCAGTACTGCATGCCGGCCGAGGGCGTCGAGTGGATGCCCAGAGAGGCGATCCTGAGCTTTGAGGAGATCACACAGCTCGTGTCGGTGATGGCCGGGCTGGGGGTCGACTCTGTCCGCCTGACCGGCGGCGAGCCGCTCGTACGCCGCGAGCTGCCACGACTTGCCGCGATGCTGGCCGAGATCGACGGCGTCGACGACCTCTCAATCACGACCAACGGCTACTTCCTCGAACGCGACGCCGCCGCGCTCGTCGCGGCAGGGGTTCGGCGCTTCAACGTCAGCCTCGATGCGCTGACACGCGAGCGTTTTGCCGAGATCACGCGGCGCGACGCCTTCGAGCGCACGCTGGCCGGACTGCGCACGCTCGAGCTGCTGCCGGGTGTCGAGCGCATCAAGGTCAACGCCGTCGCCGTGCGGGGCTTCAGTGAGCCCGATGTCGTCGGCTTCGCCGAACTTGCGCGCAGCCGTCCCTTTGAGGTCCGCTTCATCGAATGCATGCCGCTGGGTGCGCCGGGCAGCTGGCAGCTCGAGAACGTCCTGACCGGCGAGGAGGTGCGGCAGATGATTGACGCCGTCCATCCGTTGGTGCCGCGCCAGCGGGCCGAGCACGCGACGGCGGAGTTGTGGGACTTCGCCGACGGCAGCGGCAGCGTCGGCTTCATCAACCCGGTCTCAAAGCCCTTCTGCGGCGACTGCAACCGCATCCGCCTGACGGCCGACGGCCGCCTGCGCACCTGCCTCTTCAGCCACGGCGAGACAGACCTGCGCGCGTTGCTGCGCCAGGGTGTCGAGGACGCGCGGCTGGCCGAGGTCATCCGCGCGGCCGTCTGGCGCAAGGAGGCGGGCCACGGCATCGGTGCGGCAGACTTCGAACAGCCGGCGCGCACGATGTCGCAGATCGGCGGCTGAGCGTGTCGTCTGCTGCGCGAATCCTGCTCGTGCTGGCCGGCGGCAACGGCAGCAGGATCGGCGGTGCCAAGGCGATGCGCCGCCTCGACGGACGTCCGTTGATCGAGCACGTGCTGGACGCCGGCCAGCGCGCCGGTCTTGTGCCGGTCGTCGTGGCCAAGCGGCAGTCCGTGCTGCCGCCCGGCCTGACCGAGCGCGGGGTGCGTGTCCTGATCGAGCCCGAGACGCCGCAGCATCCGCTGCTCGGCGTCTGTTGGGGTCTGCGGCGACTGGGGGAACCCGTCGTCGTCGCGGCCTGCGACATGCCGTATGTCTTGGGGGAGCTCCTTGGCGAACTGGCGGTCGATCGCGGCGCGCACATTGTTGCCCCGAGTGTCGAAGGGCACCTGCAGCCGACGCTGGCCCGCTATGCGCCGGCCTCGCTGGGTGCGCTCGAGGCCGGGCTGGCCGAGGGTGCTCCGGCGCGGCTCGTGCTC
>JBIQMF010000157.1:0-4634 GCA_044463545.1 Solirubrobacterales bacterium | reverse complement strand
CGCCGAAGTTGACCTGGTTCTCGGCGACGCCGACGAGCCCGTCGTAGTCGTCATCGAGCAGCATCTGCTTGGCAGCGCGCGAGCCCTGCGAGTTGACGCGTTCACCGACGATCGTGGGGGCCGGCTCCTGGACCAGCGGCGTGGCCGCAATCATCGAGGAGACGTGCGGGGCGCGCGGCGCCGGGCGCGGCTTCACGGGGAGGTCTTTGCAGGCTTCGGCGATGGCGCGGATGTGATCCGGCGTGGTGCCGCAGCAGCCGCCGACGACGCCGACGCCGTAGTCGCTGACGAATCCGGCCAACGCCGCCGCGAGCGGCTCCGGCTGCTCGGGGAAGATCGTCTCGCCGTCTGGGCCCTGGACCGGCAGTCCGGCGTTGGGGATGCAGTGGACCGGCATCGGCGAGTTCTCACCGAGGAAGCGGATGGCGTCGCGCATGTCCTCCGGACCGGTCGAGCAGTTGAGGCCGATGACGTCGACCTTGAGCGCTTCGAGCGTTGTCAGCACGGCGTTGATGTCGGTGCCGAGCAGCATCTTCCCGCCGTTGGGCAGCAGGCTGACGCTGACCTGGATAGGCACCTGGCGACCCTGTTCCTGCATCGCCTGGCGCGCGCCGAAGATGGCCGCCTTGACCTCGAGAATGTCCTGCGCCGTCTCGATGATCACGAGGTCGATCCCACCCTCGAGCAGGCCGACGGTCTGCTCGCGGAAGGTCTCGGCCAGCTCGCCGAAGCTGATCTCGCAGAGCCCCGGCTCCATCGAGGCCGGCAGCATGCCCGTCGGGCCGATCGAGCCGGCCACGAAGCGGTCCTCGCCAGCAGCCTTGCGCGCGATCTGCGCCGCCTTGACGTTGATCTCGTGGGTGTGCTCGGCGAGCGTCGTGCCGTCGGCGAACTGCCACTCCGAGAGCTTCAGGCGCGAGGCCTGGAAGGTGTCTGTCTCGACGACCATCGCACCGGCCTCGAGCATGCTCGTGTGCACGCCTTCGATGACGTCGGGGCGGTTGAGGACGAGCGCCTCGTGGGCGCGTCCGGGAAGTTTGTAGTCGTCCTCGAGCGAAAGGTCGAAGGCTTCGAGGGTCGCACCCATGCCGCCGTCGAAGATGACGATCTGGTTCTTGATTGTCTGCAGGTAATCGCGCATGGATGCAGCCTAGAGGACGGTATATGTCAATATGACGTCATGTCTACAAAAGCCAAAGTCACGGCCTACGTCGACCCCGTCGTGCACCGCGCGCTGAAGGTCGCCGCCGCCCGCTCCGGAGACAAGGAGTCGGCGATCGTCGAGCGCGCCCTGGCCGCGGAGCTGGGTATCGAGTCGCTCGAGACGGCGCGCGCGCTTTCGCGCCTGACGGCCGACGAAGCGATGCAGGCGGCGCTCGACGAAGTACGTGGCTACAGGCGCCGCAATCCGATCACGCGCTGAGCGCCCACCGCGATGATTCGTGCAGTCGTCGACACGCCGGTACTTGTCGCGGGCCTGATCGGCCCGGAGTACTCGCCTGCCGCCGAGCTGCTCGCGGCGCACCGCGCCGGTGAGTTCGAGCGCATCACGAGCCCGCGCCTCTTCGCCGAACTCGAAGGTGTGTTGCGCGGCGCCAGTTTCAGCCGCCTGGCCGAACGCGGCATTGCCGGCGGGTTCGTCGACGAACTGGCGGCTGCCAGCCTCTTTGCGGCCGACCCCTACGACCTGCCGCGCGTGACGGCCGACCGCCACCACGACCTGCTGGTGGCCGTGGCGCGTGCCGGCGGCGCGCGCTTCGTCGTCACCAGCGAAGACGAACTGCTGCGCTCCTTCGTGCGCGGCGTCTCGATCGTCACGCCCGCCGAGTTCGTCGCGGCGCTGGCGCGCGTTGACGCGCTGCGCGCAGGGTGACGCGATCGCCCGAGCACGGCCTAGAGTTTGCGACGATGGATGAGCGCTGGGGCAAGGTTGACGACTACGTGATCGCGCGACAGCTCGGTCCCGACCGGGACCTCGATGCCGCGCGTCAACGCAACGCCGACGAAGGCCTGCCGCCGATTGACGTCTCGCGCACGCAGGCCGAGTTTCTCGGGCTGCTGGTGAGGATCGGGGGCGCACGGCGCGTGCTCGAGATCGGGACGCTGGGCGGCTACTCGACGATTGCGCTGGCCCGCGCCGTCGGACCCGAGGGCAGCGTGACCACGATCGAGCTCAACCTCAAGCACGCAGAGGTGGCCGCCGACAACCTCGTCGCCGCCGGACTCAACGACCGCGTCGAGATCGAGGTCGGCCCGGCGCTCGAGCTGCTGACCCAGATGCTCGAGTCACCCCCCGCCCCGTTCGACTTCGTGTTCATCGACGCCGACAAGGCCAACAGCCCCGAGTATTTCATGCTCAGTCGCAGGCTGTGTCGCGCCGGGGCCACGATCGTGATCGACAACATCGTCCGCGGCGGCACGCTGATCGACGCCGACAACGACGAACCCGACACCGTCGGCAACCGCCAGGTGCTCGAGCTCACGGGCAACGACCCGACCGTCCGGGCGACGACGATCCAGACCGTCGGCCACAAGGGCTGGGACGCGTTCGTGATCGCGACCGTCTGAGCGGCCGTCGGCAGCTCTGCGTCGCCTGCTCTGCGTCGGCCTGCTGCGTTGCGGCGCCCGCCGCAGCCGACGGCGCGCTCAGCCGCGCCCGTGCGGCTCGTTCCAGTCGATTGTGGGTCCGGTCGGGACGATGCGCGTCGGGTTGATCTTGGGGTGGGTGCGGTAGTAGTGACGCTTGATGTGGTCGAAATCGACCGTTTCGGCGACGCCGGGCTGCTGGTAGAGGTCGCGCGTGTAGCCCCAGATGTTCTCGTAGTCGACGATGCGCCGGATGTTGCACTTGAAGTGGCCGACGTAGACCGGGTCGAAGCGGAAGAGCGTCATCGCCAGGCGCCAGTCGGCCAGGGTGATGGAATCCCCGGTCAGATAGCGCTTCTCGCTGAGGATTGACTCGACGCGGTCGAGCGCAGCGAAGACCCTGCTGACCGCCTGCTCGTAGGCCTCCTGCGATGTGGCGAACCCGGCGCGGTAGACGCCGTTGTTGATGTCGTCGTAGATCCAGCCGTTGAGCTCGTCGATCTCGGCGCGCAGCGGCTCGGGGTAGTAGTCGAGTTCCGGGTGCTCGGCCAGCGCATCGAACTCCGAGTTGAGCATCAGCAGCAACTCGGATGACTCGTTGTTGACGATCTCCCCCGTCTGCTTGTCCCACAGCACGGGCACCGTGACGCGGTCATCGAAGCTCGGATCGTTCTGCAGATAGCCCTCCGACAGGAACTTCCAGCCGTTCACCGGGTCGGCCTCGCCGTGCGCGGCGTGCGAGCCGGGAGCGCCGGTGCCGAAGCGCCAGCCGTCGTCGTCGCGCTCGGGGTCGACCGCCGTCATCCCGATGGCGCCCTCGAGTCCCTTGAGCTTGCGCATCAGGATTGTGCGCGACGCCCAGGGGCAGGCGTAACAGACGTAGAGGTGGTAGCGACCGGATTCTGCCGGGAAGTCGCCGCTTCCGTCAGCGCGCACCCAGCGCCTGAAGCGTTGGGTCTGCCGCACAAACTCTCCGCTGGCCGACGTTTCCTTGCCGTACTGGGCTGCCTGCTGTGCTGCCTGCTGTGCTGAATCCATGCGCCCAGCTTAGGTCTGCCCCGGTCGCAGCGTGCAGGTTTGAGCTCGGCCGCAGCGGGTAGTGCAACTACATGGATCACTCTCCGACAATGAGCGCGCCGCTCCAGCGCGGGGGCGCGACGCTACGCGCCAACTTCC
Source organism: Solirubrobacterales bacterium (assembly GCA_044463545.1). GTDB lineage: Bacteria > Actinomycetota > Thermoleophilia > Solirubrobacterales > JACPNS01 > JACPNS01. Next base: position 872 of record JBIQMF010000157.1, on the reverse strand, counting down.
TGCCAGCCCTCGTGATCGTGCTTGTCGCCGTCGCCGTGGCCGTCGGCGGCAGCCTTGTGACCGACCCCGAATCGCTCTGGTACCAGAGCCTCGACAAGCCTGGATTCATGCCGCCGGGCTGGGCCTTCGGCGTTGCCTGGACGGTGATCTACTCGCTGACGGCCGTCGCGGCGTGGGTCGCCTGGCTGGCGCTGGGCGACGAGGTGAGGCCGCGCGTGATGGGCATGTTCGCCGCCAACGCGGCCCTAAACATCGCGTGGACTCTGCTCTTCTTCGGCGCCGAGGCGCCGCTGGTCGCGTCCTTCGAGATCCTCGGCCTCCTGGCCTCGATCTTCTGGCTCATCGCAGCGCTCTGGACACGCGTGCTCCCGGCCGCCCTGCTGCTTGTCCCCTATGCGCTCTGGGTCAGCTTCGCCAGCGTGCTGAGCTGGTCGATCGCGCTGATGAACTGAAGCGCCTCGGGCTCCTTGGAGCGCGTCGGTGCGCCCCGGGGGCCGGCGCGTCAATGCGCGCCGCCACCCCCTTCGGGCCGCGCCTCAGAGTCCGTAGGCCTCTTTGAGTTCCGGGTCCTTCTCGGCCAGCATCGTCGCGAGGTCGACCATCACCTTGCACTGCTTCCAGGTGGCGTCGTCCTGCATCTTGCCGTCGATCATGTGGACGCCCTTGCCGTCCGGGATCGCCTCGAGCACCTTCTTGGCGAACAGCACTTCGTCGACCGGCGGGCTGAAGACCTTGCGGGCGAGGTCGATCTGCGCCGGGTGCAGACTCCATGCGCCGACGCAGCCGAGCAGGAAGGCGCTCCTGAACTGTGCCTCGCAGGCGACGAGATCCTTGATGTCACCGAACGGTCCGTAGAAGGGCAGCAGGCCGTT
>JBIQMF010000156.1:0-4650 GCA_044463545.1 Solirubrobacterales bacterium | reverse complement strand
GCGGCGCGCCGTCTTGCGCAACTCAAAGCGCCAGCTCGGCACGCCGCAGAAGGCGTCAAGATCCGGCGCACCGGAAGGCGGCGGCGCCACTCGCAGCGACCGCCGCTACGCGACCTGCGCCGAAGCCAAGCGGCACGGACTCGGTCCCTACCGCCGCGGCAGCGACCGCGAGTACGACTGGTACCGAGACGCCGACAGCGACGGCATCGTCTGCGAGTGAGCCCGCGTCCTGCTCCGCCCGCCCGAGGGGGGGCCGGGCGGAGCGCGCATACGAATGCTTGTGCGGCGAAGTAGAGTCGCCACATGGCCGAAAAGCTCCGGGTGGCTGCAGTTCAGTTGGACGCCAGGATCGGCGACGTCCCGGCAAACATCGCCGCCTGTCGCGAGCTGGCGCAGGCAGCAGCAGACGACGGCGCGCGCTGGATCATCCTGCCCGAGTTCTTCACCACCGGCATGGCGTTTGACCAGGCTGTCGCGAACGGCGTCACGGCCGCCGACGGACCCGGCCTTGAGCTGCTCGTCGAGCTGGCGAGATCACACGGCGCCACGACCGGCGGATCGTTCATCTGCCGCGACGACGACGGCCACACGCGCAACGCCTTCATGCTCGTGGCGCCGGACGGCAGACTGATCGGCCGCCACGACAAGGACCTGCCGACGATGTGGGAGAACTGCTTCTACGTCGGCGGCGACGATCCCGGTGTGTTCACTGGAGCAACCGATGAGGGCGTCGACGTCGGTGTGGCGATGTGCTGGGAGCTCATCCGCAGGCAGACGGCCGAGCGCCTGGCCGGCAAGATCGACATCGTCGTCGGCGGATCGTGTTGGTGGAGTATTCCGTCCTGGCCGCCGCGAGCGCTGACGGCGCGCATGGAGCGCAAGAACCATCTGAATGCAGTCGCTGCGGCTGGCATCTTCGCGCCGCTCGTCGGTGCTCCCGTGGTCCACGCGGCGCACTGCGGCGCCATCAGCTGCGACACACCATGGGTACCGTTTCTCCCCTACCGCGGCCACGCCGAGGGTGGCGCGGCGATCTTCGACGCCAACGGCAGAACGCTGGCCCTGCGCACAAGAGAAGAGGGACCCGGGCACGTCATCGCTGACGTCGAGCTGGCGCGCCGACCCACGAGCAGCGCACTGCCGCAGCGCTACTGGCTGCCGCGGCGCGGCGCAGTACCGACGCTGGCCTGGAACTACCAGCGCATCCACGGGCGGCGCTGGTATGCGTCGAATGTCGGGCCCGGCAGCGCCAGCGGCAACGACAAAGAGCGATGAAGGGCGTCGACATGGAGCGACGACGTGCCGGGCACTGGTGGGAGATCCTCACCCGCACGCTCGGCGGTCGGCTGGCTCTGCTTCTGTTCGCCGTCGCTCTGATCGGCCTCACGACGGCGGCAATCGGCCACTTCGTATTTGGCGCCTTCGACAGCTTCAACGATGCGCTCTGGAGCTCCATCGCCCATCTCGTCGACCCCGGCTCGATCGGCGACGACGACTCGGCCGCCGAACGCGCCGTCGGTCTCGTGCAGGTGATCGCCGGGATCATCTTCTTCGCCGGCGTCGTGCTGACGGTATTGACAGAAGTCGTCGACCGGGCCCTGCGCAGGCTGCAAAAGGGCGACCCGGCGCTGCGACGGCGTGACCACCTCTTGATCGTCGGTCACAACGGCTCGCTCGAGACCGTCGCAGGTCGGCTGACGGCGACAGACACCGAGCCACCGGACCTCGTTGTGATGCTGCCGCTCGATCAACTCGAGCTGCGCGACGATGCCAAGCGCGCTGTCGCCGCCCACCCCGCACGCGCAACGGTGGTCGTGGCCGATCCCGCTGCCGACGGCTTCCGGCGTGTGTGCGCCGCAGCCGCTCGCGGCATCGTCCTGCTCTCGCCGGAGGGCGATCCCGATCGGGCCGACCTTGAAGTCACCGACCGCGCGTTGCTGCTGAGCCGGGAGTTGGCGGCGGCCGGCAGCGTCACCCCGGTCGCAGTTGAGCTGCGCCGCCAGAGCAACGTGCGCGCTTTCTGGCATGACGCCGCCGACCGGCCGCGCTTCGGTGCCAACTTCGATGCGCTCGTGAACGACCGCAACGTCGGCGGCGTGCTCAGCGTGGCCCTCGCCCACCCCCACTTTGCCGACGTCTTCCTGACAGCCGAGGACTCTGTGGCCGCGCCGTCGCTGCTGCCCGCCGCCACCCTGGCCGGCAGGACCTGGCGCGAGGCATCGGCAGGGGCCAGCGGGCAGTTGCTCCTGGGGCTTGTGACGCTGGGCGCCGACGCGCCGCAGGTCGAATACCTTCCTGCGCCAGGCAGGAGAGTCGCCGCGACCGACCGGTTGATCGCGGCTGGTGCACAGGACCCAGGCACCGCGGATCCGGGTCCGCCGGATCCCACCGCGCCGGCGAGCCACGAGCTTGAAAGGGTCCCGCCCGGCGACATACTGCTGATCGGCTTCAGTGACGCCACCCGTGCGCTGCTCGAAGACCTGTCCGAGCACGGCACCGGCGGCGGCGAGATCTTCCTGCTCGACGACGACCCGCCAAAGGACACCGGCGGCGCCAGCGTGATCGAAGCGACGGCCATCGACGAGCAGTCGATCGATGCCGCGATCGGACGGACCGACCCGGCGATCGTCTGGATCGCCCGGGCACGAGGCGATCAACCGGCAGCCATCATCAGCGGCTTGTTCGCGCGCAGGCAGACCGACGCGCCGGTACTCGTCGAAGCGTCAAGCGGAGACGAGGCGCTTCGCGACCGTCGCGCAAGCCAAGGCGTCACCGTCGTCTCGACGGCAGAGCTGCTGGCCGAGACGGCGGCGATTTCTCTGGCCGACCCTGTCCTTCAACTGGTCCGCGAACGACTCCTCGCTGACCCTGCAGTGCGGCTTGAGAGCTTCGTCTGGCGGGGCAGCACAAGCGTGACGCTCCAGCGCCTTGCGCAGGATCTGGCGCCAGATGCGGCGCCGATCGCCACCGCTGGAGGGGGCGACGCGGACCTGCTGGCCCCGGGTGGGCACGTGCTCATACTGCGCAGGCGTGGTCCGGGCCACCCGGGAAACTGACGGCTGGGCCGCCCACGAGCCGCTTGCGGGCGCCTGCCCGCAGCGCCCGGCGAACGCCTACTTGATGGTGATCTTGAGGGCCCTGCCCCAGCCGTCGCGCGACTGCGGGGTCAATGTGAGGACGACCTTTGTTCCGCGCTTGACGGCCTTGCTGATCTGCGAGTTGACCTTTGAAGGCAGGCTGAAGTTGACCGACTTGGCACCGGCCTTGACGACGAAGGGCTTGAGTCCCTTCACGGTCTTCTTGCCGATCTTCAGAGTCGGCACCAACTGGCAGCCGGTCTTGCAGGTCAGCTTGATCTTGATCTTCTTGCCCGGCTTGGCCTTCTTCGGCGCCGACTTGACTCCGTCGCCGGGCGCCAACCCGGCCGAAGACGTGTCGTCGCTGTAGACGCGCACGCCCTTCGGCTCGATGCCGTTGAGACTCAACTGGCCACCACCGGTGATGTCGCCGGTTTTGCCGGGCCGCGTCCAGAGATGGACGTTGCCGTCGCTTGCCGAAGGGTCACCCTGAAGCTTGGCGTCGAAGACGATCTTGCGGCCGCCCTTCTTGATCGCCCGGCCAACCTGCACGCGCAGCGTGCCGAGCTTGATCTCGGTACGCCCGGTGATGCCGGAGTTGTCCGGCGTGCCGGGCAGGCCGGTCGTGCTGTAGAGCGATGTCCAGACGTAGCTCGTGCCACGGTCGTCGGCCGCGAGCGTCCTGTTGCCGTAATACTTGCCGCGATAGTCGAGCTTCTTCACGGGCGTGAATGAGACAAACTTCGACTGCTTGCTCGTGTAGTTGAAGCCAACCCAGCGGACGCCGAGCGGATACTCGCTGAACCAACTCTTGGGCTCGTCATCGGGTGCGCGATTCTCGACGAGATAGACGGGCAACTCAACCTGCTTGCCGGCCCTGAACTTTGACGGGTGGGCCTTGATGTCGATCGTCACGGTGCGTGCCGCGCTGTCGGCCGCGGGGAGCGCCAAAAGCGCGACGGCCGCCAGCATGGCGGTGAAAACGGGCTTGAGAGTGATAACTGCCGAGTAGTTCGAGGTGGTCATGGAGCGGGAGCCTACTGGAGAGAAACATCGGGCATTGGCGCGCGCTGGTTGAAACACTTCGCAGCCTCTGGCCGACGGTGTGGGCAGTCCGACCAACAAGATGGACTGCGTTTGCCGTTCTCAAGGTCCTCGACCAGACGCACAACGCGGGCGTCGCGAAGTAAAGCCACCAATCGAGCGCCCAGTACCGACGGTACGCAGATCAGGCAGCCGACACCCAGGCAGGCACTCGCTGATCAGAATGCCCTACGCGGCGATCCGGCGCAGGAGTACAACATTGTCCTCGAGCGTGACCACCTGGCCGTCCGGACCCGTGGCTTCGCGCTGACGGTTCTCCATCAGCACGGTCTCCCATTTCGTCGCGTCGAGCGCGAGGTTCTCCACTTCTTCGGTAGGCGTCGGAAAGCGCTTCTTGTGCATCCGCGCGCTGGCCCACGGCGGCGCGGCCACGTGCGAGACGATGAGCAGATGGCCACCGGTGGCGACGAGCGTCGCCGCCTTGCGCAGGATCTCCTCGCGCGGCAGCTCGGCCGGCGAGAGCAGAAAG
>JBIQMF010000155.1:0-4651 GCA_044463545.1 Solirubrobacterales bacterium | reverse complement strand
GGGGCCGATGTCCATCGCCAGCTGGATGTGGACGGCGTTGTCGGATGCCAGAGTGGCGCGCACGAGGTTCATGTTGCCGCCGTAGGTGTTGGCGTAGGTCGTGACCTTGACCGGACCCCACGGCGTGCTCTTGAGGTCGATCGGGTGCGAGTTGTAGGTCGTGCTGGCCGGGTTGATCCCCTGGTTCACCGCCGTCAGCAGGGCCATCGTCTTGAACGAGGAGCCCGGCTGACGCGAGCCCTGGGCGGCGAGGTTGAACTGACTCTGGCCGTAGCCGCCCGAGGAGGCCATGGCCTTGACGTAGCCGGTCCGTGGGTCGGTGGCGACGATGGCGCTCGAGGGCCCGTCGGCTGCCGTGAGCGAGGAGTTGATGGCGTTGCGGGCGGCTTCCTGGTAGCGCGGGTTGATCGTCGTGTGCACGCGCAGTCCGCCCTTGCGCACGGTGTTGATGCCGTACTTGTCGATCAGCTGCTGCTTGACGTAGTCGAAGAAGTAGGGCTCGCGGATCTTCGTGTAGCGCGTGCCGCGCTTGACGCGGATCGGCAGGGCTGTGGCCTCATCGCGCTCGGCCTCGGTGATGTATCCGAGCTCGGCCATCTTGCCCAGCACCTCGTTGCGGCGCGCCAGCGCCGCGGCAGGGTTGAGGAACGGGTTGTAGTCGGTCGGTGCCTGGGGCAGTCCGGCCAACGTGGCGCACTCGACGAGGTCAAGATCCTTGGCGTTCTTGGCAAAGAACGTCTGCGCGGCGGCCTGCACGCCCATCGCCGACTGGCCGCCGACCGTGCCGTAGGGGGCGGTGTTGAGGTACTGGTCGAGGATCCAGTTCTTCGAGCGCTCAGACTCGAGTTCGCTGGCCAGTTTGGCCTCGCGGATCTTGCGTTTGTAGTCGCGCGTCGGCGCCTCGATGTAGAGATTTCGCACCAGCTGCATCGTGATCGTCGAGCCACCCTGAACGGTCTTGCCGCTGCTGGCGTTGCGCACGGCTGCGCGCACGATCGCCATGTAGTCGACGCCGCCGTGCTTGTAGAAGCGCTCGTCCTCGATTGCGATCGTGGCGTCCTTGCAGTGCTGCGGGATGCGGTCCCAGGCCACCGGAGTGCTGATCTCGTCGGCCTGGATGTAGCCCAGGAGCTGTCCGTTGTCGGCATAGACAGAGGAGGTCAGGCCGCGGTTGATCGGCTTGCCCAGCGGCGGCGCCGTGTTGGCGATGGCGACGACCCAGCCGATTCCCGAAAAGGCCGCGATCATGCCCAGCGTGAGCACCACGACACCGGCGATCGTCAGCGGCCGATGGCGCCTGCCGCGCCGCTTGCGACGCTTGCGTCTCTCTCGTGAAGTCATGCTCGGGGGTGTGAGTTCAGAAAGTCTCGTCGCTCAATGAGCGATTCGCCGTGAAGGTGCGGCAGCCCTGCCGGCCGGCGACGGTCACTGCGTCTGGAACACCGCCCGAACGACTGCGGTTGCGGTGGCTCAGGACGCCGCTGAGGGCGAGTTCAGCATACCGGCGTCGCTGAGGATTGCGACCACCTGCTCGCGGGTGGCGAAGCGTTCGGTGGCCTCGTGGCCGGCCGTCGTCGAGAAGGCGATCTTGAGCTCGAACCGGTCGACCTCGCAGATGCCGAACTGCACGCTGGCGTCGGGCAGTTCGTGGCGCAGCAGCTTGAGGGCGGCGACGGCCTGTTCGGGCGCGACCTCGACGCTGGCCTCGGCGTCGACGACCGTGCCCGCGATCGTGTAGTTCTCGAGTGAGGTCGTGGCGATCTGCTCGTTGGGGATCACGAGGCGGTGGCCGGAGGGCAGACGCAGGAAGGTGTAGGTCAAGGTGATGTCCTCGACGCGCCCGCGGCTGCCCTGCCACTCGATCACGTCGCCGATGCGGAAGGGCTGCACGGTGGCCAGCATCATCCCCGAGATGGCGTTGGCGACAACTGCGCGCGCGGCGATGCCGAGCGCGACACCGACGACGGCGCTTGAGGCCAGCAGCGCGGTGCCCAGGGAGCGCAGCGCCGCAATCTGCGCCAACGCCAGAAAACAGCCAAGCAGCACGATGCCAAGGACAATCAGGCGGCGCACCAGCCGCAGGCGTGTGACGGCCGCCTGCGAGAGCGGCTCCTCGGCCTCTCCGGCCACCAGCCGTCGCCCGCTGCGCACCAACAGGAGGTCCACGATCTTGGCCAGTACGAGCGCGGCGGCGACGATCGCCAGCGCAGTGATCCACTCGGAGTTCGAGCTGAAGAAGGTGTCGGTGTCGGCGATCAGCATGGTTGGCCGGTGCTGTGGCCACAATATGCCCCGTGACCGACGATCTGTCCGGACATCACGGCCCGCCGCCCGGCCGGCCAGACTTTCCGCACGAGGCGCTGCCGGCCGCCTCTCACCATCCGGTCGCCCCGCCCGTGACCCCGCCGCCGCCGGGTACACCACCGCCGGGCGAGCCAGAGATCGGCGGCCCCGGACGCTGGCGACTGCGCCACGCTCTGCTGGCGTTCCTGGCCGGCTTCGTGGTGACCCAGGTGATCGTCACGGTGATGGGCCTGGTCTGGGCCGAGGCCGCCGGCAGCGAGTTCACGAAGCTCTCAGACGACGGCAGCTTCGTGCTGGCCGCAAGCGCCGTCAACTCGCTGATGCTGGTGACGGCCTCGTGGGTCGTCGTCGGGATGCTGGGGGCGCCGCGTCTGGGCGACTTCGGGCTGCTGCGCGCACCGTTCTGGCGGACGGTCGGCAAGATGGCCGTGGTGATGGCCAGCTACGTGGTGCTGCTGGCCGTCTACGCAGAGCTCGTGAAGCTCGCCCCCGACAGCGCGCCCGACAAGCTGGGCGCGGCCACCTCGAACCTGCACATGCTGGCGTTCGTCGTGCTCGTCGCCGTGCTGGCACCCGTCGCCGAGGAGTTCTTCTTCCGCGGGCTGCTCTACCGCGCGCTCGCCAACAGCGTCGGTGTCGCGGGCGGGGCGGTCGTGTCGGGCCTGCTCTTCGGGGCCATGCACATCGACTCGTTGGCCTCTGAGCGGTTGCTGCAGGTTGTGCCGCTGGCGATCCTCGGCATCGCCTTTGCGTTGCTCTACCACTGGAGCGGCACGCTCTATGCGCCGATCGCCCTGCACGCGACCAACAACTCGATGGCCGCCGCCAGCTACGCGGTCAAGCACGACTCCGATTTCGGGCTCGTGCTGGCGGCCGTCGTCTGGGTGCTGATGATGCTGCTCTGCACGCTCGGACCCCGCTTGACAGACCGCGCGTCGCGCCGCGACGCTCTGGCTTATTCTGTGCGGTGATGAGAATGCGCACAAGACTTCTGACCCTGACCGTCGCCGCTCTGGCACTGGCCTTGCCGGCTTCGGCGCTGGGCGAGACTGGCGGAACGCCTGAGGATGCGGCCGCCACGGCTGCGGCCGCGACCAAGCGTTCCGAATCACCCAAACGTTCCGGCTCGGCTGCGAAGCTGCCGAGCTTCCGACTGACGGCCGCCGGGACCTATCGGGCCCGTGGGCGCGGCTATGTGCTGCCGCGTACGCCGATCGATCTGCGCGCAGCGGTCAACGCGGACCTCGGCGGGCAGCGCGTGAATTTCGAGGTCTACCGCGGCAAACGACTGATCAGGCGTCGCTCGGTCAAGCTGCAGTCGGCCGACGGCAAGGCCGTCTTCCACCTCAGGTGGCGTCCCGGCAACAAGGGCAACTACCGCCTCAAGATCGGTCTCAGCGCCGAGCAGAGGACGCTGGCAAGATCCGGCAACGGCACGAAGATCGGTGTCGTCTCGACGCGCATCCGGCGCGGCAGTCGCGGGATCTCGGTGCGCGTCCACCAGTCCAAGTTGCGCCGCCTCAGGTACGTCGTGCCGCTCAACGGCCGCTTCGACGCCGCCACGGCGCGCGCCTTCATGGCATTCCGCAAGGTCACCGGGATGCGCCGCAGCTTCAGCGCCGGCTACAGCGTCTCGCGCAAGCTGGCGCAGGGCAAGGGCGCCTACCGCCTGCGCCACGCCGGCGCCGGCCGCCACGTTGAGGTTTCGATCGGCAAGCAGATCATGGTCTTCGCCTCCGGCGGCAAGGTCACGCGGATCTACCACGTCTCGACCGGCGCGCCCGCCACCCCGACGATCCGCGGCACCTACCGCGTGTACCGCAAGGACTGGGGCACCAACGAGAAGGGCATGGTCCATTCGGCCTACTTCATCCGCGGTTACGCGATCCACGGCTACAAGGACGTCCCGCCCTGGAATGCCAGCCACGGCTGCGTGCGTGTGCCGATCCCCAACGCCGCGTCGATCTTCCGCTGGATCAACTACGGCACGCGCGTCGACACCTACTACTAGACCCGGGGCCCACCAGACCCGGGGCACGCCCGAAGCCTGCTGTCGCCGCGGCGATGGGCAGGGCCGAAGGGGGCTGCGGCGTCAGCGATAGCCGGGCGTGAAGTCGTCGTGGTCGTCGCGTTCGTCGCGGGCGATCGGGAAGAACAGGTCGAGCGTCCCGGCGGCGTCCGCCTTCACGACCAGGGGATCCGCGCCCTTCCACTCCGGCGAGGACTTCAGCGCGTCGCCGGAGGGTTCGAACAGCCACGAACCACGGACGGAATCGGCGAGGGTGGCCGCGGCGACGTCGCGGGGAAGTCCGGCGGCGGCGAGGGCGACGTGGACGTCGCCGGGGCC
>JBIQMF010000154.1:0-4660 GCA_044463545.1 Solirubrobacterales bacterium | reverse complement strand
CAAGAGATGTCAGAGCAGCAAACAAACCCCAGCGACAGACGAGCACGCCCGAAGCGCAGGCACTGGATTGTCGCGGCCTGCTCGCTGCTGCTCGTTGCGGCCCTGCTCGTGCTGGCCTTCAAGCCCTTCTCCGGCGGCGAAACGACCGTCGCCGCAGCGGGCGACGACCCCTACGCGCTGAACTTCGACGGCAGCGACTTCTCGGGCCAGCGCGCGCGTCGGGACGGCATCAGCACCCGACCCGTCGCGCAGCGCGACAACGCAGAAGAGCGGTACGCCCACGCCTGCGCCAGCTGTGCCAAGAAGCACCGCAAGGCACCGATGCCACCGGCCTCGACAACGAGCGCGCCGGCCGCCGGGTCGCGCAGCAACGAAGAGGTCGCCAAGCTGGCCAAGAAGATGGGCACCGAGGGCTACGCCAAGGGCGACAAGGTGACACTCAACAAGTACGGCCTGGCCGAAGTCCCACTGGGCGCCCCGGACGTCGTCAAGGACGTGATCATGGCCGCCAACAAGATCGCCCACTTCCCGTACATCTGGGGCGGCGGCCACGGCAGCTTCCAGGCCCGCGGCTACGACTGCTCGGGTTCGGTCAGCTACGCCCTGCGCGGCGGCGGACTCGTCGACCGTACCCGCACCTCAGGCGATTACATGGAGTGGGGTGAAGAAGGAGTCGGCGAATGGATCACGCTCTACACCAACCCCGGCCACATCTTCATGATCGTCGGCGGCCTGCGCTTTGACACCTCGTTCCGCGACGGCCCCTACGGCACCCGCTGGCAGACGGCAAAGCGCCCGATGGCCGGCTTCGTCAAGCGCCACCCGCCGAGTCTTTGACTCCCGAGGTCCCGGCGCGGTACCCAGCGGTAGGATTCCGTCGCTCGGATGCAACGCGCAGGGAAGAACACACCTCAGAACGCCGTTCACGGACGAATGCTGGTACGGATGGTCAGCGCCACGCTGGCCCTCACCGTCGGCCTGCTGATCGCGGTCGCCGTCTCGGGTTCGCACGGCAACGGCTGGAGCGCGCTTGCCGCCGTCAAGGCGACGCAGCAGTACAGGCAGTCGGTCACTTCAATGCAGTTGACTGCAGCGCAGCTCGACGCGCTCAAGACCACCGGCCAACTGGAAGTCTGCTGGGTGCTTGCACACAAAGCCGGCAAGACCCGTGAGTGGTGCGCCGAGCGCAAGAGCCTGCGTGGCGCGTGGCGCCTGACCGGCAAGAAGAAGGGCGCAAAGCTCCACATCAACCGAACCAGCGCGCAACTTGCGCTGGTGCCGAAGGAGGCCGGCATCGAGCCTGGTCTCTACAGGTGGAGCTTCACGGCATCAAGCTGCGATGCCGATGCCGCCGCTGAGCCGTCCGCACCGACGGCCGACACCTGCTCGACCCGCCTGCCGAAATCGGGCGGTCAGAGCATTCGCGTTCTGGGCCTCAAGCCGGTCGGCTGCAAGGTCAAGGGTGCGGCACAGGTGCGCATCGGGCCGCGTCGCGGCAAGAAGGTCGCGCTGACCTTTGACGACGGACCGGCACCGATCACCGCGCAAGTGTTGAACACGCTCAAGCACCTCAACGTGAAGGCGACGTTCTTCATGACCGGGCAACTCGTCGGCAACCGGCGCGAAGTCGTGCGCCGGATGCTGCGGGAGGGTCATGAACCGGCCAATCATTCGTGGAACCACGCCGACCTCGGTGCGGGCGGGGCGGCCGCAACCGCGCAGATCCGAAACACGAACCACGCGATCATGCGCGCGGCCGGCTTCAAGCCGTGCGTGATGCGTCCGCCGTACGGCTCGACCAGTTCCGACCTCGTGCGTCGCATCCGCGCCGAAGGCATGACCTCGATCCTCTGGGACGTCGACCCGCTCGACTGGCGCACGCCGGGTGCCGGAACAATCGCCCAGATCATCCGCAGCCGCACGCGCGCCGGCTCGATCATCCTCGAGCACGACGGCGGGGGGCCGCGCGGACAGACGCTGGCGGCGATCCCGAACTACGTCAGGAGCCTCAAGGCGCGCGGCTACAAGTTCGTGACCGTCAGCGAACTGCTGGGCTACAGGACGAAATACCGCCTCGACCGCTGACTGGGTTGAACGCGGCCGACCTCGCCTGCGCGCCGCCGCGCTTCAGCCGCGGGGCTTGAACTCGAGCGAGGCGCTGTTGACGCAGTAGCGCTGGCCGGTCGGTGCCGGGCCGTCGTCGAAGAGGTGGCCGAGGTGTCCGCCGCAGCGGCGGCAGATCACTTCCGTGCGGGTCATGAAGTGGGAGTTGTCGGCGCGCGTCTCGATTGCGTCGGCGACGGCCGGTTCGGTGAAGCTCGGCCAACCAGAACCCGAGTCAAATTTTGTGTCTGAACTGAAGAGCGTGGCGCCGCAGCCGCGGCAGACGAACTCTCCGCTCTCTTTGAGGTCGACGTATTCACCTGTGAACGGTGGCTCGGTTCCGGCGCGTCGCAGGACGGCGTACTGCTCTGGAGTCAGCCGCTCCTTCCACTCTTCGTCGCTGATGTGGAACTCGCGCGCTGCTGTCTCATTGCTCATCGAAAAACTCCTTGCAATCCGGAACGTCTCTGCTCATTATCGCCCAGAGCGCCGCGCGGCCGTCCGGCACGCGTGTCGCGGCCCCGCAGGTCAGTAGAGCGACTTCGGCGGCAGCGGGAGTCCGTCGGTGTCTGAGCGCCGCTCGCGCTTGACATATGCGGCGATCTTGCCCTTGGGCACGACGTAGAGGCGCTGATTGCGGCGGGTGGTCGCGTCGCCGGGCCAGCGTGGAGGCTTGCGGTAGACGTCGATGTGCCGGCCACGCACCGCGCCGCCGGTGTCGTCGGCACGGAACCAGCCGTCGCCGTTCCTGGCCTTGTAGGCGCCGACCCAGACGAGACTGCCGCGCGGGATGAAGCTGGTGTCGGTGGCGACAGAGCGGTAGTAGCGCAGCGGCAGTGAAGGTCCGCGCTTGAAGCTGACGCCCTTGGGCTTGACGTACTTCTTGCCCACGCCGGCGTACCAGGTGCCGTCGTCGAGCGGGAAGGTCACCCCCTTCTTGGCATTTCGCCAGTAGCCCCACTCACGCCAGAAGGGCGAACGCTTGCGGTTGCTCGAACCCCAGTCGGCCTTCTTGCCGTCGCGGCCGATCCAGCCGCCCTTTCCGACCTTGTAGATGTGGTAGCGCTTGCCGTCGGTGCCCAGTCCGTCGCCTTCCATCGACATGCCGACTGCTGAGTAGAGCCAGTCGATGCGGCTCTTGCGACCACGGACGCCCGGTGTGCTGACGCGCCTGCCGGCGAACCAACTCTCGCGCGCCGGAAAGTATTCGGTGACGGTCATCTTCGGCAGCCATGCCGGCCGGGTCACGGTCCTGGCCACACTGGCGCGGTGCGCCGTGCTGCTCGAAACCGCCCACAACAGGCTGCCTGCGCACAACGCAAGGAGCGCCGCAGCAAGCAGCGCGCGCGGCGGCACACGATTGTCACTTGGGGCGAGAAACATCCGGGAGAAGCCTAAACCCCACCAAGCGCGTGTCGATGCGCACGTGCACCACTGCCTGCACAGGCGTTAGCTTGCATGTCATGGAAGAGATCGCCCCAGGGGTCCACCTTGTGCGCGGCGGCCTGCCGCGCGTGATGAACGTCTACCTCATCGAAGACGCGGACGGCATGACGATGTTCGATGCGGGAGTCAAGGGGATGGACCGCGCGCTCGTCAAGGCCGCCGCCCCGTTCGGCGGGATCAAACGCGTCGTACTGGGCCACAGCCACGCCGACCATCGCGGCGCCGCAGCCGCCATCGCCGGTCACGGAGTACTCGTCCACTGCCACGAGGCCGAGCTTGCCGACGCCGAGACCGACGGCGGCCTCCACTACTTCAAACTCGACGAGCTCAACTTTTTCAACCGCCAGATCATGAAGTTCTCGCTGACCCGCAGCTGGGACGGCGGGCCGGTCGCGATCGAGGGCACAGTGAGCGAGGGTGACGAAGTTGCCGGCTTCGAGGTCGTGCACGTGCCGGGCCACGCACCCGGCATGATCGCGCTCTGGCGAGAACGCGACGGCCTGATCCTGGCCAGCGACACTGTCTACACGCTCAATCCGCTGACTGGCCGGGCCGGCGCGCCGCGCATCCCGCTCGGGGCCTTCAACCTGGACACCGCCGCAGCTCAGGCCAGCGCACTGAAGTTGGCTGCGCTCGAGCCGAGGGTCGTGTGGCCTGGTCACGCCGGGGCGATCGACAACGACGCCCCGGCGATCCTGCGCGAGCTCGGTGAGAAGGGCGGCGTGCTGGGCGGCTGAACGGCTGCCCGAGCGCGTCGCTACTCGCGAATCTCCACGGCCTCGATCATCTTCGGCTCGATCGGGGCGTCGCGGCCGTCGGTCGCCGATCCCTCGATGGCGTCGACCACGTCCATCCCGGCAACAACCTCGCCGAACACCGTGTGCTTGCCGTCGAGCCAGTCAGCGGCCGGGATCGTCACGATGAAGAACTGCGAGCCGTTGGTGTTGGGACCGGCATTGGCCATGGCGAGCGCTCCGCGCACAACCTTGTGGTCGTTGAACTCGTCGGCGAAGGTGTAGCCGGGTCCGCCGGTGCCGGTGCCCTCGGGGCAGCCGCCCTGGATCATGAAGTCCTTGATCACGCGGTGGAAGATGAGGCCGTCGTAGAAGCC
>JBIQMF010000153.1:0-4662 GCA_044463545.1 Solirubrobacterales bacterium | reverse complement strand
TAGAGCGTCTGCTTGCCATGCAGAAGGTCGAGGGTTCGAGTCCCTTCATCCGCTTGTCACTCGGCACAATCCAGCCGCCCCCGGGCGGCTGACTCGGCATACACCATGAACGCCCGCCCGTTACCGCGACTGCCGTGCATCTGCTGCATCTCTGCGGCCCTGCTCGTCGTGGCCGGCTCGACGCCTGTCGCAGCAGGCGCCCCCGGCGCCGAAGGCGCAAGGGCCCATGTTGGCGCAGCGACAACGGCAGCCAAGCAGGCCAGACCCAGGAAGCCGAGCCCGAAGAAGGCCAAGCGCAAGAAGACCTCACCCTTCAAAGTGCTGAAGCCGAAGTCGGGCGTCGTGCCCCAGAGGCGCATCGCCGTCGCAGCGCGGCTCGACGTCAAGCGCTCGCTGCGCGTCAAGCGGGCCCGCTTCTACATCGGCAGCCGGCGCGTGACGACCGACCGCAGGTGGCCCTTCAAGATCAAGCGCGGCGTGCGCTACGACGCGCGCAAGCTCAAGGGCAGCAGGACCCTGAAGCTGACGGTGCGCTACGAGTACCGCACCCGCCACGGCAAGCTCGTACGCAAGAAATTGACAAAGCGCATCTCCTTGCGCTCGGGGGCCGGCGTCACCGGCCAGGGAGCACCGGACGCAGACCCCAACGCCCCGCTCCCCTACGACCCGGCCCTCCTGCCGCCCTGCCCCACGGGCATGCTGGTCTGCGAAGAGTTCGACGGCAGCGAACTCGACCGACGACTCTGGAGCGACCACCGCCGCACGGGCCCCGGAGAAGACGCCGGCAACTACCCGTGGTATGCGTGGAACGCGTGGCTCGAGGGCGCCCACTACTCGCCCGACAACGTCAACGTCGCAGACGGCATCCTCACGATGCACGTGACCGACGTCCCCAGCGGCTACGACCCGTACTACCCACAGCACCAGCGCCCCAAGACGACCGGCAGCATCAACACCGACGGCAAGTTCTCCTTCAAGTACGGCACGATGGAGGCGCGGATCAAGGTCGACGCCTGCAGGCTCTGCTGGCAGTCGTTCTGGCTGCACAACCAGATCGGCGGGCACCGACCCGAGTTTGACGTCATGGAGTTCATGCAGTGGGCCGGCGTCGGTACGTCGCCATACACGGTGCTGCACGGCCTCGTCGGCCAGGTGGCCGAGAACGGGGTCCAGTACGGCAACTACGAGGACACTCTCGCCGGCGCGGAAGCCGATCTGACCGGGGATTGGCACACCTACCGCATCACCCGCACACCGACGCGGATGACGATCACGATCGACGACGACCCGGCCACCTCGTGCACGACCGACGACGCCAACGTCGTCACGGACAACCACATGTTCGTGATCCTCTCGATGGCGATCGCAGACCCCGAAAAGGCCCCGGGCGTCGGTATCACTTCGCCCGTTCCGGTTCCGGCCGGCTCGAAGATGCAGGTCGACTGGGTCAGGGTCTGGGCGCCCGGACACGGCCCCGCGCCCAGCGCCGACCGAGTCTGCACGCCCTATCAACTCCGCTGAACCCGCCATGCATGCACGCAGCGTCTGCGCCCTCGCCCTGTCGACAACCCTCGTCGCCCTCGCTGCAGGCGCAGGGGCTGAGCCGAGCGCTGCCCAGGAGGATGGGACCTCTGCGGCGTCGGCCGCCCACCCGCTGCCGCTCCCGGGGCGTGATCCTGCGCGCTGGAATCTGCGCCACGCCAGCGAGTTCAAGAGCGCCAGGAGCACCTTCAAGACGTGGCTGACGATGCGTGACGACTGGATCAAGGGCGACGTGCCCTACAGCAATCTCGAGGGCGCGCCTTACCGCACGCGCAACGCCAGCGTGGCCGGCGGCAACCTGCAACTGAGGGTCTCGCACAATCCACTCTCACGCGTCCACCTCACGACCGCCTCGGTCAACGCGCGCGGCCGCGTGTCGTTCAAGTACGGCTACCTCGAGGCACGCATCCTCGTCCCCTCCTGCGCCGGCTGCTGGCCGGCCTTCTGGCTGCTGCCGCACGCAAAGCACTGGCCGCCCGAGATCGACGTCTTCGAGTACTTCAACACCGCCGCGATGCCGTATCCGTACTCGGCCGTGCACTGGCCCGCAAAGAACCCGAAAAAGAAGGAGCACTACAGCTCGAAGGTGCTCTCGCCGCGGCACGCCGGCGACTACACGGGTGGCTGGCACACCTATGGGATGCTCTGGGACTCAAAGCGCGTGCGCATCTACATGGACGGCAGGCCCGGCGCGACCTTCACCAAGCGCGGCACGATCCCGCAGAAGGCGATGTACCCGATCATCCAGCTGGCCGTCGGCCGCGGCCACATGCCGGCCGACGGCAGCACGATGCTCGTCGACTACCTGCGGCTCTGGCAGCGCAGGCGCTGAGCGCGCAGCGACCCGCTAGAGCGCGGCTGCGTCGAGTGCCTGATTGACGAGCGCGTCAGCGTCCTTGTTCTGGGCGCGCGGCACTGAGCGGATCTGCCAGCGCTCAAACTGCGACAGCGCCGCGATGCTCTCGGCGTGCAGCGGCTTCATGTCGGGGTGCTTGACCTTGTAGAGGCCGTTGATCTGCTTCTGCACGAGTTCCGAGTCGTTGACGACCTCGACCTCGGCGGCCCCCAGCGCGCGGGCGCGCGCCAGCCCCAGCAGCACAGCCTTGTACTCGGCGACGTTGTTGCTGGCCACGCCGATCGTCTCCTTGGCCTCGTCGACAACTTCGCCCTCGGGGCTGCTGAGCACGGCAGCAATTGCGGCCGGTCCGGGATTGCCGCGCGAGCCGCCGTCGACGTGGATCACGAGTTTCATGGCTGGGGATTCTGACCGTCGGCCGGGTCGGAACCGCCGCGGCCGGGGATGAAGAGCCGCCCGAAGCCGTCGGCCTCGGCGTTCCAGTCGCGCACGACGCCGATCAGTTCGTCGACGTCGTTGCCGCGCCCCGACTGCTCGACGGGTTCGGTCGGATCGGCCAGCGTCACGCGGTAGGAGTACCAGGCGAGGTCCCAGCCGACCCAGATGTCGACGGTGTCGCCGTTCTGCGTGTTGACGGCGGCGACCTTGGGCGTTCCCAGCGAGCGCGTCAGCCCGGCGATCGTGCGCGGAAACTGCGAACGATTGAAGAGGTCGAGCCCGAGATCGATGCGTGCTTCGGGCTCCGTAGGCACTGCGGTGACGGCCCGCGGCGATGGCGTAAGCGCCTCGGGCAGCTCCTCACCGCGTTGCTCGCTGCGCCGCTGGGCGCGCCTGCGGCGTCGTTGTTCCTGGTCGCTGCGCTCGCTGCTGACGGCGAACTCATCCTCCTCGTCGACCTCACCGGCGCCGAAGAACTCCGCGATCCGCTTCATCAGGCCGGCACGCTCTCCGCGCGATGGGCGTAGCTGCACGATCTCCTCGCCTTCGCGTTCGCGCACCCAACGCACCCGCTCGGCGCGCGGAACACACAGCTCGCAGACGACACGGCGGCTCGAGTCGGGCGCCACGTACCAGTTGACGTGCTCGCCCTGCAGCAGTCGCCGCCCGCAGATCGAGCAGGTCTCGGGGTCAAGCCACGGTTTGAGTTCCTTCACGGACATCGTCCATGAAGGTAGTCATCGATCCCGGCCTTCGGCGGGGCAACGCCGGGGTTGCAACGACTGCTACAGCTCGCCGTCATCCTGCAGGCGCGACTTCAGCCTCAGGACGGCCTTCGTGTGCAGCTGCGAGACGCGCGATTCGGTGACGCCCAGGACCTCACCGATCTCGCGCAGGGTGAGGTTTTCGTAGTAGTAGAGCGCGATCACGAGCTTTTCGCGCTCGGGCAGGCGGCTGATGGCCTCGGCGATGTGTTCCTTCACCGTGACGGCGTCAAAACTCTTCTCCGGATCGGCGGCGTTGGGGTCCTCGATCGTGTCGAGCAGCGAGACCTGACCGCCCGACGAATCGGACACCGACCACAGCTCGTCGAGCGCGATCACGGCGCTGTTTGAGATCTGCTGAATGTGCTCCTGCAGCTCTTCGGGCGTGACGCCCAGCTCGTCGGCCAGCTCCTGGTCGGTCGGCGCGCGGTGCAGCTTGTGCTCGAGCTTGGCGTTGGCGCGCTCGAACTCACGGGCGCGCATGCGCACCGAGCGCGGCACCCAGTCCATCGAGCGCAGCTCGTCGATGATGGCGCCCTTGATGCGGCTCATGGCGTAGGTCTCGAACTTGATCTCGCGCGAGGGCTCAAAGCGCTCGATCGCGCTGATCAGGCCCGTCAGCCCGTAGGAGATGAGGTCGGCGTCGTCGACGTAACTGGGCAGACCCGAACCCATCTTGCCGGCCACGTACTTGACCAGCGGTGAGTAGGCCAGCACAAGGCGCTCGCGTGCGTGGCGGTCGCCGTCGGCCTTGTAGCGCTTCCAGAGATCGCGCAGTTCGACGTCGCCGAACTCGCCGCCGATTTTGCGGCTGCGCGCCGTCGACGGACGGGCCTGGGCTTGACTCTGTGCTTCAGCGCTCATGGAAAAAGTGTTTCATCCCTCATCGCGGGTCATGCCCGCGGGTGCGAATCCCCATATTTCGCACGTAGTCGAGCAGACTCTACCCGAGTGTAAATCTGTGTGGCTGATATTGAACGGTGGCCGAGAAGTTCCTGCACCGAGCGCAAATCAGCGCCTCCGTTGAGCAGGTGCGTTGCAAAACTGTGTCGCAGACTGTGC
>JBIQMF010000152.1:0-4671 GCA_044463545.1 Solirubrobacterales bacterium | reverse complement strand
GTGCAGTGCCGTCGCGGAGCCGGCTGCACACTTTCTCCCCCCGGTCGCTGCCCACAGGCGAGCCCGACCAGCTGCATCTTCTGGCGGTTGACGACGACGCCGACTGCGTGTTCGCCACCAAAATCCATTCTAAGCAGAATTAGGTGTTCTGAACAGACCAATTCTGAAACTTGGACACCCGTACATGGGGTCTGGGCCGGATGTCCAAGCGAGGGCCGAGAATCCACACCAGCGGGAGTAATCTCGCGAGTGACCTGGTAGTTCAGACAAGTGTTTGAGACAACGCAGTGAGAGGATTGACAGATGGCCGCTGAACACGGTGGGAAACTCGTCGCACGCAGACTCAAGGAAGCCGGCGTCAGCAAACTCTTCACGCTCTCGGGCGGACACATTTTTTCGGTCTACGACGGTTGTCGTGACCTCGGCGTGGACATCGTCGACGTCCGCCACGAGCAGACGGCCGCCTTCGCCGCCGACGGCTGGGCCAAGGTCACGCGCACGCCCGGGGTCTGCGCGCTGACTGCGGGGCCGGGCGTCACCAACGGGATGAGCGCCGTGACGGGCGCCTTCGAGAATGAGTCGCCGGTGCTGGTGCTGGGCGGTCGCGCGCCCGCGTTCCGCTGGGGCCAGGGCTCACTGCAGGAGGTCGACCACGTGCCCTTCATGCAGCCGGTCACGCGCATGGCTGCAACCCCGACCACGACCGACGAGATTCCGAAGCTTGTCGATGAAGGGCTGCGCACGGCGCTCTCATGGCCGGGCGGACCGGCCTTTGTCGACCTGCCGATGGATCTCGTGTTCATGGAGGGCGAGGTCTCAGAAGACGCGCAGAATCTGCCCGACCGCGCCGAGGCCGAGCCCGCCGACGGCAACCTGATCGACCAGGCAGCCGCCCTGCTTGCCGCCGCCGAGCGACCGGTGATCATGGCCGGGACGGGCCTCTACTGGGGCCACGGTGAAGCCGAACTGCGTGCGCTCTCTGAGGAGCTCGGCGTACCGGTCTGCCTCAACGGCCTCGGTCGCGGCTGCCTTGCGGCAGACCACGAGCACTTCTTCTCGCGCGCCCGCTCGGCGGCGCTGAAGGGGGCCGACGTCGCGCTTGTGGTCGGCGCACAGCTCGACTTCCGTCTCGGCTTCGGCGGCGGATTCGGCGACGAGACGAAGCTCATCCTGCTCAACTCGTCGCAGCCCTCCAAGCGCACCGAGCGCAAGATCGACGTCGAGCTCATCGGCGGCATCCGGCGCTCGCTCGCCGCGCTGCGCCAGGGCGGCGGCGAGTTCAGCGATGCCCGCCGCAAGTGGCTTGCTGACCTGGCCGAGATCGAGCGCGAGAAGCGCGCCGAGGACGACGCCCAGCTGACCGACTCGCGCGCGCCACTGCACCCCGTACGCGTCTACGCAGAGCTCGCTCCGCTACTCGATCGCGATGCGACGATCGTCTGCGACGGGGGCGACTTCGTCTCCTACGCGGGCAAGTTCATCGAGACCTACGAGCCCGGGTGCTGGATGGACCCCGGCCCCTACGGATGCCTCGGCACCGGCCCCGGCTACGCGCTCGCTGCCGGCATGGCCCGCCCCGGCAAGCAGGTGGTGATGATGATGGGCGACGGTGCCTTCGGCTTCGCCGGCATGGACATCGAGTCGCTGGTGCGCCACAACGTGCCGGCCGTTGCGATCATCGGCAACAACGGCATCTGGGCGCTCGAGAAGCACCCGATGGAAGCCGTCTACGGCTACTCCGTGGCCGCCGATCTGCGACCGGGCACCCGCTACGACATCATCGCCCAGGAGCTTGGCGCGCACGGCGAATTCGTCGAGCGACCCGACGACCTGCGGCCGGCGCTCGAGCGCGCATTCGCCAGCGGCAAGCCGGCCGTTGTCAACGTGCTCACCGACCCAGAGGTCGTCTACCCGCGCAAGGCCAACCTGGCGTAAGGGCAGGGCCGCATCGGCCGCCGCGCGGAGTGCTCACCCGCGGCGGCCGGAGCGCAGCTCAGAAGAGGTCGTCGTTGGTCAGCAGCGCAAAGAGCACCGCGAAGTTCAAGATCATCACGGTGACCGACCAGACCGGGTAGGCACCGATCGACATGAAGTGGGCGATCCCCGAGAGCGAGGCGAAGCCCAGACCCATCAGCAGGCCACGCGCTGCGCGCCGCGCGACTGCGACGGCGGCGTAGATCTGCAGCGCGCCGATGATTAGGTAGGCGATGCCCCACCCTGTCAGTGTCTCGAACAGCAGCGCATTGGTGTTGAAGCGGTCATCGCCGGCGAGCGCGTAGAGGCCTTCGATGACGTTGAGGACTCCGGCGAGTGCCAGCACCGCGCTGACGAAGCGCAGCGCGCCGGGCTGAGAGATGGTTTGTTTGTCGCTCATGGCAGCGGAGTCTACGATCGTCGCCGGAGCAATGCGGATCGGGGTAATCGACATCGGCAGCAATTCGACGCGCCTGCTGATCGCCGACGTCGGTGCCGACGGCATCGAGGAGGTCGAGCGCGACTCGATCGTGACCCGCCTGGCCGACGGTGTCGACACCAGCGGGCGACTCAGCGCCGAGGCCGTGGGGCGTGTTCGCGAGGCGCTCGAGCAGTACGCCGCGCGCATCGACGCGGCCGACTGCCAGCGGCGCGGCGCCATCGCCACGAGCGCCATGCGCGACGCCGCCGACGGTGACGCCGCAGCCGAGCAGCTCTCCCGCGCCATCGACACCGAGATCAGCGTGATCGAAGGTGAGCGCGAGGCACGCCTGAGTTTCCGCGGCGCGTCCAGCGGAGACGCACTCTCGCCCGACGAGCAGACCCTCGTCGTCGACATCGGCGGCGGCTCGACTGAATTCATCGTCGGCCGCGACGGCAACCCCGTCTTCCACACCTCGACCCAGCTCGGTGCCGTACGCCAGAGCGAGCGGCACCTGGCGCACGATCCGCCGACAGACGCCGAGCTTGAAGCGCTGGCCGCGGAAGCGCGCGCCGTCGTCGAGCAGGCCGTCCCGAAAGCACTGCGCAGCTCGACGGTGCGCGCCGTGGCGGTCGCCGGCACACCGACCGTACTGGCCTCGGTCGACCAGGCACTCGAAGTCTTCGACCCGTGGAAGGTCCACGGCTACGCCATCACGAGCGCTGCGTGTCTGGCGATGTTCCGGCGGCTGGCCGCGCTGCCGCTGGCAGAACGCAGACTCGTGACCGGCCTGCATCCCGACCGCGCGCCGACGATCGTGGCCGGCGCGGCGATCCTCTCAGCGACGCTTGCGGCCTTCGAGCTGCCCGAGGCGATCGTCAGCGAACACGACATCCTCTACGGCCTGGCCCTGCAGCTGGCCGAGGACTGAGGCCGCCCGGCTCAGTGCGGGGCGACGTCGGGGTCGAGCCGCTTGTCGAGGATCGGGTCGTCCGTCGGCACCCCGCCTTCGGCGCGCCAGCGCCGCACCTGGCCCATCGCGCCCGAGACGGTCGCAACCAGCGGTACCGCGAGGATGCCGCCGATCACACCGGCGATCGTCGTCCCGGCCAGCACCGTCGTCAGCGTCACCACGGGCACCAGTGAGACGCGCTCGCCGACGATCTGCGGACGCAGGAAGATGCTGTTGATCTGCGAGAGCAGGAAGAGCACGACGATCATCGCGACCATCGTCCAGAAGCCGCCTGAGATGAACGACATCGCCGCGACCAGCGCCCCGCTCGTCCACGCCCCGATGATCGGCAGGAAGGCAAGCGCGAAGACCACGAGCCCCAGGATCGCGGCCAGCTGCACGCCGAAGATGAAGGCGAAGATCGCCACGCCGACGCCATAGATGGCGGCCATCAGCGCGGTCGCCTGCAGGTAGCTGGCCAGCTTCTGGTAGGCGTCGACCCCGAGCTTGTTGATCCCCGGACGGTTGACCGGCGAGAAGAAGCCCAGCAGCCACTGCCAGTAACGATCGCCGCCGACCAACAGGTAGCCCGTCAGCACGATTGCCAGCCCGACCGTGGCGAGACCCTGCACTGCGATCGGCGCGGCCGCCTTGACACCGGTGATGAGCGTCTCGCGGATCTGCGGCGCGGCCTCAGCGACGTGCTGCTTGAGCTCGGCCACCTGATCGCTGGACATGTTGAAAGGCGGGCCGGCGAGCCAGGCATAGAGCTGGTCGCTTGACTCCTGGAATGCCTGGCTGAAGGTCGTGAGGTGTCGCAGGAACGGCGGCACCGCAACCAGCACAAAGCCGACGAGCGCGAGGATCGCCACGCCCACCGTTGCCGTTGACGCCAGCCCGCGCGCCATGCCGTGGCGTTCGAACCAGGCTGCCAGTGGAGCCAGCACCGAGGAGACGAGCACGGCCAGCAGCAGCGGGATGACGACGAACTTGAGCTGGATGAGGATCACCACGACGACGGCCAGCGCCACGATCGAGACGAGGAAGCGCCACGACCAGCCGGCGACGGTTCCCAGCACACCCCACTCGTCGTCATCGACCCGCGGCTCAAACATCGACTGCTGCTCACTGCTCATGCATCGCGTCCTTTTTCGGTCTTGTTCCCTCTTCTTCCAGCCAGCGCACGAGTTGCAGATGCATCGCACGCGCGCCGATGATCTCATCCGGTTCGGCCGACCATTCGGCAGGGACGAGCGCGAAGGCCTGGTTCTGCGCGCCGCCGAGTCCGCCGTGTGAGCCGACGAGTTCCTCAAACGCTGCGACC
>JBIQMF010000151.1:3339-4710 GCA_044463545.1 Solirubrobacterales bacterium | reverse complement strand
CGCTGGCACAGTTGCCGACGCCGATGATGGCGACGCGGACCTTCTGGCTCTGGTAGCGGTCCTTGGGCTGGGTCGAAGTCTTGGCTGCAGGTGTCACTGCGTGAATTCCTTCCGGGGGGATGCGCTTTCCGAGAAAGCGCTTCTTCGATGAGAGGCAGACGGCGCGCCGCAATCGGCGCGGCCGGTCTACCGAGGATAGACCTTCAAACACCATCGGGCAACCCCGGTTACAGCGATTCAGCTGATTATTCTGGAACGTGTATTCTTGAATGCATGACGCGCCCACGTGAGTTTGATGAGACTCTGGCGATCGATGCCGCAGCGTCGGTCTTTCGCCGCCACGGCTACTCGGCGACGTCTGTCGAGCAGTTGGTCGAGGCCACCGGGGTGCATCGCGGCAGCCTCTACGCCACCTTCGGCAACAAGCGCGGGCTCTTTCTGCGCGTCCTCGAACGCGCGAGCGCCAGCGGCATCAGGCCAGAGGACCAACTCGATCTGCTGCTGACGGCACTTCTTGAGCTGTCGCCGGGCGACCGCATCCTGCGCGAGCGCGTCGAACTCCTGCTCTACTCAGCGCAGACAACGGCCGAGGAGCTCGGCCAGCGCCTGCTCAACCGAGCCGGCGTGCACGACCTCGGACAGTCCCGATGACCCCACGCAGCAACGACGACCTTTCCGCAATCGCAAGCTTCGAAGCGCGGCAGCTCGACCTGCCAACAGGCCTCGAGCTCGAGTGGCTCGGAGTCTCGGGCTACCGCATGACCTTTGAGGGCCAGACGATCTTCATCGACCCCTACGTCTCGCGGGCGCCGCTCAGAAGCATGTTGTTGCGTCGCACCGCCCTGCACGACGACGCCATGATCGAGCGCTACATCGAGCCTCACGGCAAGGTGGCCGGCGTGCTCGTCGGGCACACCCACTTCGACCACGCCATCGACGCTCCGGCGATCGCGCGCCGCTTCAACACGAAGGCCTACGGGTCAAAGTCACTGCAGACGCTGATGGCGTTGCACGGACTGGCCGATCAGACCGTCGTTGCCCGACCCCGGCAGACCTACGAGCTCGGCCCGTTCGAAGTCCGCTTCATCCCGTCGGCCCACAGCAAGCTGCTGTTGGGCAAGAAGGTGCCGATGGACGGCGAGCTGACCTGCGATCACCTGCACGGCCTCACGCCCGGGGCCTACAAGTGCGGTCAGGTCTGGGGAATCCGCATCGAGGTCGCAGGCACGAGCTTCTACCACCAGGGCAGCGCCGACCTGCTCGACGACGAGTTGCCTGGTGAACCCGTCGACTTCTTTCTGGCTGGCGTGGCCGGTCGCAGCTTCACAAAGCACTACTGGGAGCGCATCCTGCCCAAGCTCGACCCGGCCA
>JBIQMF010000151.1:0-3329 GCA_044463545.1 Solirubrobacterales bacterium | reverse complement strand
CCGGCCACGACCGTGCCGACCCACTACGACAACTTCTTCAGGCCGATGGGCCAGAAGCTCGCGCCCGTCGCCAAGGCCAAGCTCGATGAGCTGCCGAGGGAGATCTCGGCCGTCAGCGGCAGCGCGCGCCTTGTCGCGCTGCCGCGTATCGACCACGTCAGCGGCTGAGGCGCATGCGCCGGGTTCAGGGCGTGGGGTCGGGCGGAACCACGACCTCGACGTTTGCGCTGTAGGCAGGGGCGGGGTCCTTGCCGAAGACGGTGTAGCTCTCGCCGACCAGGCGGTAGCACCACGTTCCGCCCTCGGCGTAGAAGCTCGTGATGCGGGTGGCTGCGCGGCCGTTGGTCGGATCGATCATGTCGTCGAACTCATCGTTGCCCCATCCACGCGACCACGTCTGCGCTGTCCCCCATGCGCCAGCGCTGGCATCGGCGCAGCGTCCTTCAAACTCCTGCAGGCTCAGCTGGTAACTGCGGATGAGCTCGCCGGAAGCCGGGCTGAACGGCGTGAAGTTGAAGTTGATGATGAAGAGGCGCGAGTGGCCTTCGATGCCGGTCACCGACTGCCATGAGGCGTCGCTGAGCGTGAAGCTGCTCGCCATCGTCGGGGCAACCTCGTTGGCCGGGATCTTGCACCAGCGGCTCTTGACCTTGTTCTTGCGCTTGCCGTAGAGCTTCTGCAACCGCTTCAGTTCGGTGGGCTGGATCAATCCGCAGAGCCACTTCTCGCTGGTGAAGTCGCGGGCGGCTTTGTACCACTTGCAGCTGCGCGGAAAGCCGTAGCTCATGACCGCGCACACCGAGTTGCGCGGGTGGTGCAGACCGAAGGCGTGGCCGAACTCGTGCACGGCGGTCTGGGCGCCATGGAACTTGTGCCCGAAGTTGGCACGGTTGAGCTCGATCGTGCCCTTGCCCGGACCCTTGCCGCGGTACGTGACCTTGGCAAGGCCAGCGCTGCCGAGTCGCTTGTTCTCTTTGATCACGACGTTGGCCTGCTTGCGCTTCTTGACCTTGACGACCTTGACCTTGGCTGCGATCTGGTTGTAGTGCTTGACCGCATAGTCGACGGCGAAGCGGTACTGCTTCGGGGTGGCGTCGTAGATCTTCATCGTGCCCTTGGGCCAGGGCTTGCCCCAGACAGGGACACTGCCGGCGGCACCTGCGGCCGGGGCCAACAGGAGCGAGAACGTGAATGCGGCCAGCAGAACTGAGATGAGGCGGATGCGTCCGTGCATGGCCGCAACCCTACCCTTTCTGGGCGTCAAGAATTTTTGACTGCTTGTACACGTGCGCGATGCGCTGCAGCATCGTGAAGAGGCTCATCACAGCGAGCACGTAGATCGCCAGCTTGAGCACCCACATGTCGGTGCCGCTGATCGCGAGATCGGCCAGGAAGAGTCCGACGGAGATGATCACGACGCGCACGGCGCGCGAGGCGATGCCGACCTTGCACTCAATGCCGAGCGCTTCTGCGCGTGCGCGCGTGTAGGAGACCATGATCGACCCGGTGACCGCCAGCACGACGGCCGCGGCGGCCTCGGGGTCACCGCCCTTGGCCAGCTGATAGGCGATGGCCGCCAGCACGAAGCCCTCTTCGATGCGGTCGAGCGACGAGTCGAGGAAGGCACCGAAGAGTGTTGCCTTGCCGCTCATGCGCGAATACTTGCCGTCGAGCAGATCCATCACCGACCCGAAGACGAAGGCAAATCCGGCCGCGATCCACCAGCCCATGAGGATGAAGACGACTGCCAGCGCGCAGCCGAAGAGCCCCACCAGTGAGATTGCGTTGGGCGTCAGGCGCGACTCGATGAGCCGGTTGCGCGCTGCGTCGGAAAGGATCGGTCTGCTCTGTTCTGCCATCTGACTCTCCAGCTGGTTGCTGCTCTAGAAGAAACTGTCGTCCTTGGTCTCGTCCACACGGACCGGGTCACCGTTGTCGTCGGTCGTCCAACCGTCGGCGCACGTGTATCCGCTGCCGACCAACCGGCCGAGTGAAAAGTCCGGCTCGATCGTCACTGCGGGCGGACGCGAAGATACACCGCCGGCGTCCTTGCTGTCAAGTGACGGCAGCACGACCTCGAGGTAGCCGGCGTCGCTGCCGCGCAGGCATCCGTAGGAAGGCCGCAGGAAGCGCTGCCAGCGAATCTTCGTCGGGGTGACGCCCCAATGGGTCGGGCGCAGCGTGAATCCATCGGTCTGGTCACCGCCGTGGAAGTCGGGTTCGGTGTCGGCCTTCTCGGGCAGCGTGACGCGATAGATGCGCCAGTTCTTGAGCTCGGCCGCCGCATCGAGGTAGGGCAGCCCGCCGGCCACGAGATCGGCCTCGTCGCGGCCGGAGTAGTCGAGTTCGGCGTACTTGGGCAACACCACCCAACGCACATCGTTGTCGATCAGCCAGCGCGCGTAGGTGCGCGGGTCGAGCGTCCCGTCGTAGAAGAGCGTGTTGTGCTTGGTGTCGAGCTGGCGCTCCCAGCCGCGCGCGATCGGCCGACGGTTCGCCACGTAGGCCGCCTCGAAGTGGTTACGCGTGAAGACGACTTCGACCTTCTCGTCGCGCGCCGGGTTGGCGTTGTCGAGGAAGCGGTTGACCGGCGCGAAGTAGTGCGGGTCGGCCGTCTCGTCGGCCGTGGCCACAGCCCACACCACCGTCGCCCCCTGCCAGCAGAGCAGCGGCACGATCACGGCCAGCGCGAAGCGACCGGAACGCGGCCAGAGGATTGCCGCCGCCAGCGGCGGCAGCAGCACCATGCCCAGGCGAATCGCGTTGCCGCCGATCGGCGAGGCGATCAGCTCGTTGCCGGTCAGAAAGACGAGATAGAGCACGACGCCGGTGGCGACCATGCGTCGCGCGTCGCCCGAGAGCTCGTCGCGCACCATCAGCCAGAAGAACGCCGTCAAGAGCACAGCCGCGAAGTAGCTGGCAAAGACAAACGGCTGGGTGCCCCCCTCGGGGAAGAGCAACGAAACGACCATCGCCGGAAGCACGCTGGCAACGGCGACCACGAGGTAGGCGTGGCTGTCTGCCTCCCAAACGGTGCGGAAGGCGTGGCGCGCCGTGCGCAGCGTCTCCCAGGGGTGGCCGCCAAGCCACACCGTGAAGGCCACAAAGGCGATGAAGAGCGCAGCCAGCGGGCTCGTCAGAGCGCAGTTGACTGCCAGAAAGCCGGCGATCCAGCTGCGTCCGTGGGCCGCCGCGAGCAGAGCGCCGAGCCCGATCGTCAACGACAGCGCGTAGGGCAGTTGGCCGATCACGAGTGTCGCGCTGAAGACGACGGCGAAGACGTAACTGGCGGCCGTCGCCCCCGTCCGCGGGAACACCTCGCGCGCCAG
>JBIQMF010000150.1:0-4710 GCA_044463545.1 Solirubrobacterales bacterium | reverse complement strand
CTGACGGGAGCATTGGCGTTGTCAGCAGGGGTCGTCGACCGACCGGTTGACGGGCCGTGGACCGCCGAGGCGGCGCAGGCCAAGCAGTCCGCGAGACGGCACGCGAAGAAGCAGGCCAAGGTCAAGCAGTGCCCGAGCGGCGCAGCCGTGAAGGTCGGCAAGCGCTGGCGCTGCCATCGACTGCCCAAGCGGATCTCCAAGCGCGCCCAGCGCGACGGCGGCGTCGCGGCCGCCCGCTCGTCGCTGGCCAAGAGCCCGCTTCGCGCGAAGCCCCGTCGCAAGGTGAGCAAGACGCTCAGGAAGGTCGTCGCTCGCGGTCGCTCGGCGAACCTGCTGAAGCCGCTGATGAGCGCGCGCGCCCGTGCGACGGCTCGGACGGCCGGCGCAGCGGGCCCTGCGCCGACCGCTCGCGCGGCCGCCGAGCGAACGAGCGGAACGTTCACCGAGGGCGGTGTGGTCGGCAGCTACACCGCCAAGCAATCCGAGTTCGGCGAGGAGTTGACCGGAGAGCGCACCGAGGTGACCACTGACGTCAGAAGGCGGGTCGATGGGATCGACCTGGGCCTGAAGACGGAGACCCGCAACGGCAGCCGCGTCGAGAGCTGTCCCGGAGCCGATGGGACCGTGCGCGGAACGGTCGACAGTCTGCTGGCGCTGGAGATGTCCGGCGCCCAGGGCAGCGCCGAGGTGAAGGCCCGCCACGAGGTGCGCGTGCGCGGGAAGATCGAAGCCCACGTGGACGACGCCGGGGCCATCCGGGACTACGACATGAACGTCAAGGTTCGCATCCATCTGCAGGTCAGCGCCCGCGAGAAGGGGCGGGTCGTCGCGACCAACGCTCCGGAGCTCTACACCTTCGACCTGTATGCGAAGGGTCTGAGACTCGGCGACTACGCCTCCGTGAACGTCAGAACCGCGGTCGGCAGCGGCGGTTCGATCCGGGACGACGGCCGCACCATCGGGTATTACACCGACGGCGCGGTCCGCGCGATCGACACCGCCGACCTGCACCAGCGGCTCGCGCAGTTCGACATCACCCGGCTCCTGCGAAGCGCAGAGAAGGAGTGGCAGCGGGGCGGCTGCCTGAAGGTCAAGATCGTCGCCGACCGTACGGAGCTGTTCGCCGGCGAGCGCGTCCCGGCGACCGTGACGGTCACACCGCTCAAGGGCGCGCGCGGCCTGGCGCCGCTCGCCTGGGAGGCATGGGGCACCCTCGATCCCGAGTCCGGTACGACGTCGAGATCGCCCTTCCAGGTGACGCACATCGCCCCGAGCCCGCCCGGGTGGGGCACGTCGGGCTTCAGCGTCAAGGTCATCTCGCGTCAGGGCCGGGCGATGGCGGGGATCGTCCACACGAGGGAGCGCAAAGACCGCCTCGAGCTCGTCTACCGGCACGCGTCGAGCCTGGACGACTCGGTCGAGCTGCCACCGAGCGGGAGCCGCATCGACGGCACCGAGATCGAGCACCGGGACATCGCCCTGCAGGCACGGGTGCCGATCGGCACGGACGGGACCGGCTCGGCGCCGCTCACGTGGACGCGCAGCGACTGGTGGACCGACACCGTCGAGACGACGGACACGACGCAGTCCGGACTGTCGCTCTGCACGATCCGCTACCTGCAGACGCTCACCGGACCTCAGCCCGGGACGATCGCCGTGCGGCGGCTGACGGTCGGGCCGAACGGCGCGGTCACAGGCGAGGTGCGCATCGCAGGCGTGGCCGAGACGGTGTCGGTCCACCGGGAGCTGCTCGACGGCCCGTGCGGCATCTACGACAGCGAACAGCAGAACTACGACTTCATGCGCCTGCTCGATGCCGCGCATGGCCGCCGGAACACCTGGGTCGACGGCGAGCGGGTCGTGACGCTCCCGCTCGATGACGGCTGGCGAGCAGGCACCGGCGACGTCGTCGCCGAGCTGACGCTCAGCGGCCTCCCGCCGCAGTCCTACACCGGACGCCCGGGAGCGGGCGGCAGCATGACCGACACGTTCCAGCTCGTGCGCGTTCCGGACTGACCCGCGGGCAGACGGCTCCCGGCGCCCGCTCGCCCGAGCGCCGGGGGCGACGTCGACGCCGCGGCAGCTGCGGCTGATCCGGCTGGCGGCGAGACCGCCGAACGCCACCCGGCCGTCCTGCGCCGAGCCCAGCTCGGACATGCGGCCGTACAGCCGCGCCTGCGCTCCCCGCGGTCGCCAGCGGAACCCGCATCGGAACCTACGCGGCCCCCAGAGAACGCCGAAAGCCCCGCCTGAGCGGGGCTTTCATGCAGTCGGGGCGCCGAGATTTGAACGCTTCTGTGCTGCTTCTCTCAGGCGTTTCCTGCTGCTCCCAGGCGGTTTCAAGTGCGCTGAGGTGGTGCTAGATGCGCTCAGAATGGAACCACGGTGGTACCACGGCACGCGCGCCGAATGCTGGCTGCCCTCAGCACCCCTCGCACCTGCCGGTGCGACATGTGGTCTCTGGCACTGCCAATGTACGTGCGACTCGACCTGGTCAGCCAGCCCGTCAGCTCAAGCCCGCATTCATGATCACGAGACTGCGCCTTCAGAACTTCCGCGGCTTCGAGGATCACGTCGTCCCGCTCCGCGAGTTGACGGTCCTGGTCGGCGCCAACAACGCCGGCAAGTCCACAATCGTAGAGGCGCTACGACTCGTCGACCTTGTGGCCACACGCCTGCTGACCACGCGCAATTTCGCCCCTGCCCCTGACTGGCTCGTAAACGACTACGCGGCGCCAGGCGTGGCGCCAGCAGTACGTGGCCTTCCTACGGACGGCTTCGAAGTCTCCTTGTTCCACGGGTACAACGAGCCCCCCGCGGTCATTACCGCCACCTTCTCAAGCGGTAGCGAGGTGGCAGTGTTCGTGGGGCCCGACGCGCAGATTCATGGCGTCGGCTACAGCCCTGATGGCGTGTCGATCGCCGGTTTTCGCGAGGCATACACACTCGGATTGGACCCCATCGCTGTCCAGCCGCAAGTGGCTCCACTCTTGCGCGAAGAAAAGGTGCTGCGTAACGAGACCGTGCATCGCGGCGAGGGTACGCACCTCGCGCCGCAGCACTTCAGGAACCAGCTGCGCCTTGGAAAGCAAGAAGTCCAGGAATTTGCTGCGATGGCGGCTGACACCTGGAGAGGGCTACAGATCAAAGAGCTGCCGGATCCGAGAACGCCGCACGGCGCGCGTCTGCTCCTGAATGTGCGTGATGGCAACTTCGTAGGCGAAGTCAGCCTAATGGGCCATGGGTTGCAGATGTGGCTACAAATCGTGTGGTTTCTCGCACGAGCGCCACGGAGAGCCGTCGTCATTCTGGACGAGCCTGATGTCTACATGCATCCGGATCTCCAACGCCGCCTGCTCAACCTCGTGCGTCGACGCTTTCGCCAGCTTCTGATCGCAACACACTCCATCGAAATCATCTCCGATGTAGCTCCTCAAGCCATTCTCTCCGTCGACCGCAAACAGGAGCGCTCAACTTTCGTCACATCCCTCCCGGGCCTGCAAGAGGTGATCACAGATCTAGGAACAGTCCAGAACATCGACCTCGCTCGTCTTATGCGAGCACGGAGCTTCTGCTTGGTCGAAGGCGAAGACACCACGCTTCTCCGCATCCTTCAAGCCACCGCTACACCCGAGGCGCACCCGATCGATCTCGTACCAGGAGGCCAACTCGGCGGCCGCGGCGGATGGGGTTCTGGCATCCCCCGCCGACTCCCGACGCGCAACGCGGAAGGCCAACCGATCCGGTCGTATGCGTTGCTCGACCGCGACTACTTTCCCGACGACGAGGTCGCCGAGCGGAAGGCTGAAGCGCAGCAGTGGAAGGTTGAGTTGCACATCTGGGAGCGGAAGGAACTTGAGAACTACCTACTGGTACCGCAGGCGATCAGCCGTTACATCGCCGACTGTTGCGATGACGAGGTCACGCCGCCCTCTCCCGACGAGGTAGAAGCAGAAATCGACCGCTATTGCGACGAGATCAAAGAAGATGTCGTTCACGACGGCATGGTCGAGGTGCTTCTTCCTCGCGATAAGAGAAGAGGCCCTTCCGGCGCCAACAAACAGGCACGCAAACGGCTCAATGCCGCCTGGAGAACACGCGACGGCCGACTGGCCATCGTTCCAGGCAAAATGCTGCTGAGCCACCTCTCCGGCTGGTCGAAGACCCACTTTGGCGTTCAGTTCGGCCCCGAGCACATCGCTCGCGCGCTACATCCAGACGAGATTCCGAGAGAGGTACTTGGCGTCGTGGGTGCCATCGTTTCAGGCCAGCCACTCCCGCGAGCGACGCAACCGCGCGCCGGTTAGCCGGCCCTAGCGAGCAGCCAGAGTCTGAAAATCGCCCGCGAACGCCGTCAACGGGTTCGCGCTGGCGGCAGGGTCATCAAGTGCGCGGCGTGCCATGTTGGTCAGCTCCGCGCGCCACGTCTCCATCTGCGTGACGAACGAGTGGATGTCGCTCATGTCCACGCGTACCGTCCGGATGTCGGAGATGTCGAACGGGAGCTTGTCCTCTTGACGGCAGATGAGCACTGTTGGCTTGCCGGTCGCATGACGCAACGCCAACTCGTAGAAGACGTTCGGGTTATGGAACGAAAGGTCAGCAATCACGAGCTTCGCGCGCAGCACGTGTTGGATGACCTGGCTGGTGATGAGGCCTGGATCCTCAATGTGGTCGGCGCGCACGACGTGGAGACCAGCGTCGAGCGCG
>JBIQMF010000149.1:0-4874 GCA_044463545.1 Solirubrobacterales bacterium | reverse complement strand
GACCTACGAGCCCGGCGTCTTCTACTGCAAGGACGCCTTCGAGGGCCTGGCCGTGATGGACCAGCTCGTCGACCCCGAGCAGCGCGAGGGGCTCGTCGCCAGCGTCGCCGAGGCCGCTGCTGTTGCGCGCAACGAAGTCGAAGTCGTGGACGACGGTCCGCCGACGACCGACGACTCCGTGCGCAGTGCAGTAGACCTCTCGACGCCGATCCCCGAGCCGCCCTTCTGGGGCCCGCGGGAGATCGAGGTCGACATGGACGACCTCTACCACCACCTCGACACGCACGTGCTCTACAAGCTGCACTGGGGCGGTCGCGGCATGAGCAAAGAGGACTACGTCGAGCTGCTGCGCAACGACTTCATCCCGCGCGTCGAGCGCATGTGGAAGGAGCAGACCTACCTGCACCCACGCGTCAAGCTCGGCTACTTCCCCTGTTACGCCGTCGGCAACGAGATCTGGGTGATCGACCCCGACGACCGCGACAAGCCCGTCGTCGAGGCGCGCGTGATCGAGAAGTTCGTCGCGCCGCGTCAGCCCAAGCACGACCGCATCTGTCTCGCCGACTTCTACAAGCCCAAGGAGTGGGTCGAGGAGCACGGCAAGTACGACGTCGTCGCGCTGCAGGCCGTGACCGTGGGCAGTGAGGTCACCGAACTGCTCGACAAGCTCGAGCAGGACGGCGAGTTCGCCGAACAGCTCTTCGTGCACGGGCTGGGCGTGCAGACTGCAGAGGGACTCTCTGAGTGGACGCACGCACAGGTGCGAGAGGCGCTGGGCATCGAGCCCGGTCAGGGTCGTCGCTACTCGTGGGGCTACCCGGCCGTGCCGGAGCAGTCAGAACACGAGAAGGTCGTACGCATCCTCGAAGCCGAGGACATCGGCCTGCGCCTCTCCGGCGGCTACGCACCGCTGCCCGAGCAGTCGACCCTGGCGATCGTCGCCCACCACCCGCAGGCCGTTTACTACGGCTCGCGCGCAGGTTTCCTGCCCAAGCTCGGCGAGGCCGCGCCCGACCAGCTGATCAAGGGCACCGAACGCGACCCGGCCGTGCGCGCCGAGTTGCTCGAGGACCCGCGCGACGTCTCGGTCGAGAACGAGGTGGCAGAAGAGGGCGTGGCTTCCGGCGCCTGAGCCGGGGAGCCAGCCCGTCGAACCCCGCCCCGACGCCCGCCGGGCACGCGAACCATCACAATTTGGCAGCCAGGCGGTGCGCCGCCGAACCGCATCAACAAGCGGTTCGGCGGCGCTTCTGCGCGGTTGTCCAACAAGCCCCGCCGATCTTTTGACATCGGTACAAGAAGCGCGCTCCCGCGCGAACGTAATTTCGCCTGCGTAGTCACTCAACCATCGTCCGGCGGCAGCAGCAGGGCCGCGCTGCCGGCGGAACCGACGCAGTTGAAAGGGGCGAAGAGCTCATATGAAACGCAGGTCAACAATCACTGCAGCGGTGATCGGAGTCGTGGGCGCACTGCTCATTCCGACTTCGGCACTGGCTGTACCCCAGACGTTGACGGACAGCGACGCCGCCAACTTCGTGTTCAACCTCAACACGCTCTGGATCACACTGGCGGCCGTCCTCGTGCTCTTCATGCAGGCCGGGTTCGCCTTTCTCGAAATCGGCTTCTCGCGCGGCAAGAACGCCGGCACGATCGTCGCCAAGGTGCTGGTGAACATGTCGGTCGCGATGGTGATGTACTGGGCCATCGGCTTCTCGCTGGCCTACGGCGTCGGCAACGGCTTCATCGGCGACCTCTCGAATGCCTTCCTGCGCGACATCGGGCCGGGCCTGGCGCAGGTCGCGCCCAGCGGAGCCTTCGCCGCCGTCAACGGTGAGGGCATCGGTTACTCGGCGTGGTCTGACTGGCTCTTCCAGTACGCCTTCGTCGCCGTCTCGCTGGCGATCGTCTGGGGCACGATGATCGAGCGCATCAAGTTCGGCGTCTACATCCTCTTCGGCATCGTCTTCGCCGGCCTCATCTACCCGATCGTCTCGCACTGGACGTGGGGTGGGGGTTGGCTCTCGGAGCTCGGTGTGCAGGACTTCGCCGGGTCCGGCGTCGTCCACCTCTGCGGCGCGACTGCCGGACTTGCCGGCTGCCTCGTGCTGGGCGCGCGTCGTGGCAAGTACGTGGACGGCGTCTCGCGCGCCATCCCGGGCCACAACATGCCGCTCTTCGGTCTGGCCTGCTTCATCCTGCTGATCGGTTGGTTCGGCTTCAACCCCGGCTCGGAGCTGGCCGCCGACGGTCGCGTCGGCGAGATCGCGGTGGTCACCCTGCTGGGCGCGCTCGGCGGCGTGATCGGGGCCTTCGTTACGACGCTGCTGGTGCAGAAGACGATCGACATCGGCATGGTCGGCAACGGCCTCATCGCCGGCCTCGTCGCCATCACCGCGCCGGCCGGCTACGTGATTGCATGGGCCGCAATTCCGATCGGCCTGATCGGCGGCGTGATCGTCGTGCTGGGCGTGCTGGGCTTTGACAAGCTGCGCATCGACGACCCGGTCGGCGCGCTCTCGGCGCACGGCCTGGCCGGCATCTGGGGCACGCTCTCCTGTGGCTTCTTCACCTTCCCCGCCTTCGTGCTCGACGGCCAGTCGGCAGGTCTCTTCTACGGCGGCGGCTTCGGTCAGCTGTGGACGCAGCTCGTCGCCACCGTCGCGACCTTCGCCTTCGTCTTCGTGACAAGCTGGGTCGCATTCAAGGCGATCAAGGCGACCTGGGGCATCCGCGTCAGCGCAGCCGAGGAAGACGCCGGACTCGACATCTCCGAGCACGGTATGTACGGCTACCCCGAGCAGTTCATCCCGGCGTCGGAGCTCGTCGGCAGCGGTATGCCGGGGACACCGACGCATGCTTCGAGCGTGCTGGGTGGCCACTCGCCGAGCGCACCAACATCAGCAACGCCTGCCGGCGCGCAGGTCTGAAGGAGGACTGAACGATGAAGAAGATTGAAGCCTTCATCCGCCACGAGGCGTTTGAATCGATCCGCAAGGAGTTGCTCGAAGCCGGTATCCCCAGCATCTCGATCAGCGACGTCAAGGGCTCGGGTCGGCAGAAGGGGGTGACCGAGTCGTACCGCGGCGCGGAGCTCGTGATCCACCTGCGGCCGAAGCTCAAGCTCGAGTGCGTCGTCGACGACGGTGAAGTCGACATCGTGGTCGACGCCATCCTCCGCTACGCGCGGACCGGCGAGGTCGGCGACGGGAAGATCTTCATCCTCCCGGTCGAGGAGTCGATCCGCATCCGCACCGGTGAACGCGGCGTCGGGGTGCTGCAGGCGCACGAGGCCGACGAGATCCCGACCGAGGTCTGACGGCGTCGCCGGAAGACTCGCGCGGCGGGCCGGGAGGTGGCTCCCGGCCCGCGCCGTGGACTGTACGTCCGTGAGGCACTTGTGCACTAAAGGATCCGTGTCAATGGCCGATCAGATGCTTTGGATGTGACGGCAGATCCGGTCGCTATATTCGAGCGCAGCGATCTCCTTTCGCGTACAGATGAACGATTCATCACAAACCCCCATCTGCTGAGGTAGCGAACAAATGGCGTTGCCCGATATCACGCTTCAACTCGCCGGCGAGTCTGGCGAAGGGGTCATTTCCGGCGGCGACATTCTCACCACAGGTGCAGCTCGTGCCGGCTACTGGGGCCTCACCTTCCGGACCTACCCCGCCGAGATCAAGGGCGGGCCCTGCATGTTCCAGGTGCGCATCGGCGCCGACCGCATCAAGTCGATCGGCAATCAGACCGACCTGCTCGTCTGTTTCAACCAGGAGGGCTTCGACCTTCAACACGACACCGTGGGCCCCGAGGGCATCATCATCGCCGACGCCGAGTCGTGCAAGGTCAGCGAAGAATTCACCGACCGCTCGTACGACGTCGCCTTCAGCCAGATCGCCGAAGAGGCCGGCGGCACGCGCCGCGGCAAGAACATGGTGATCGTCGGACTCGTCTGCGGGCTGCTCGACATCGACCCCTCGCAGATCGAGGCGCTGATCCTCAAGCGCTACGCCCACAAGGGCGACGTCGGCGAGGCCAACATCGCATCCCTGCGCGCCGGCGAGCAGCACGCCCGCGAGAACCTGCCGGACGTGCTCAACGTGGCAAAGCCCGCCGAGCCAGAGCGCGAGCGCATCCTGCTCAGCGGCAACCAGGCGATCGTCGCCGGGGCGCTGCACGCCGGGCTCGACTACTACGCCGGTTACCCGATCACCCCGGCCTCGGACATCCTTGAATCGCTGGCAGCGCGGCTTCCGCGCATGGGCGGCGTTGTGATCCAGACGGAGGATGAGATCGCCGCGCTGGCCTCGGTGCTCGGAGCAAGCTTCAGCGGCGCCAAGGCGATGACGGCGACCTCCGGCCCCGGGCTCTCGCTGATGGCCGAGCTGATCGGCCTGGCCGGTGCCGCCGAGCTGCCGGCCGTGATCGTCGACGCCATGCGCGCCGGCCCGTCGACGGGCATGCCGACCAAGACTGAACAGAGCGACCTCAACCAGTCCGTCTACGGCGCCCACGGCGAGTCGCCACGCGTCGTCATCGCGCCGACGACCGTCGACGACTGCCTGCTCTGTACGGTCGAGGCCTTCAACGCCGCCGAGACCTACCAGGTGCCGGTGATCCTGCTTTCCGACCAGTCCCTCTCGCACCGCCTGGAGACGGTCGACCGTCCCGACCTCTCGACGATCGACGTCGAGGACCGGGTCCGCCCGACCGACCCGCACTCCGTCTTCGACGAGTCGGACAAGCGTTACCGCCGCTACAAGGTGACCGAGAGCGGCGTCTCGCCGATGTCGATCCCCGGGACGCCCGGTGCGTACGTCTCGACCGGCATCGAGCACGATGAACTGGGTCACCCCGGATATACGGCTGAACTG
>JBIQMF010000148.1:0-4885 GCA_044463545.1 Solirubrobacterales bacterium | reverse complement strand
GGGGCGCATGGCTCACGAAGGCGGCAACTCCACGGCCGACGACGTGGCGCTGGTCGAGCAGCTGACCGGCCGCATCGAACACCTCGCCGGGCCCGCCGAGGCGCCGGCGCGGACACACGGAGATCTCTGGATCGGCAACGTCCTGTGGGACGCACACGGCGACCCGCACCTCATCGACCCCGTCGCCCACGGCGGCCACCGCGAAGTCGACCTTGCGTTGCTCACCGTCTTCGGCGGCCCCTCCGCGCGCACCTTCGCCGCCTACGACGAGGTCCACCCGCGCGCTGACGGACACGAGGAGCGCCGCGCGCTATGGCAGCTGGCGATGATCCTGCTGCACGTCGTGCTCTTCGGAGGCAGCTACGCCGAGCAGGCCCGCCAGATCGCACGGCGCTACCTCTGAGCCGGCGCAACTGCCCCGACCGGCCGCCGGCCTCAAACCTTCACGAGCTACTTGACGAAAAGGATCTCGCGGTACTTCGGCAGCGGCCACAGCTTGTCCGGCACGATGCGCTCGAGCTCGTCGACCGCCTCACGAACGGCCAGCATCTTGCCCAACACGGTGTTGCACATGTAGTCGGCCTCTTCGACGATGTCCTTCGGGTGGTGCTCGTCGAGGTTGGCTTCGCCGAGTTCGTCCACGGCCGCCGCCAGCGCCACGAGCGCCGGTTCAAGGCCCTTCACGGTCGACATCCCGAGCCCCGTGCTCTGCACCTCGTTGTAGTACTCGATCGCGGCCGGCAACACCATCGTCTTGGCCATGTCGTACGTCGTCTCGGCCTCGATGTTGGTCTTGATCACGTACTGCTCGACGTACACCTCGTAGCGCGAGTGCAGCTCACGGTCCGAGAGCACGTGGTAGCGCTCAAAGGTCTCGACCGTCGAGGGCTCGATCCAACGATCCAGTGCGTCGGTCGTTGTGCGCAGGTTCAGCAGCCCGCGGCGCTCGGCCTCTTCGTGCCACTCGGCGGAGTAGCCGTCGCCGTTGAAGATGATCTGCTTGTTGGCGTTGTAGGCCTCGGTCAGGATCGGTGCCAGCGCCTCCGGCAACGAAAGCCCTTCTGCCAGGGCGGCCTCGAGCTTGTCTGAGAGGTCGTCGACGGCCTCGGCCACGATCGTGTTGAGCACGATGTTGGGGTCGGAGATCGACTGCGATGAGCCCAGCGCGCGGAACTCGAACTTGGTTCCCGTGAACGCGAACGGGCTCGTGCGGTTGCGGTCGCCGGCGTCGGCCGGAAGCTCCGGCAGCACGGGCGAGCCGAGGTCGATCGTGCCAGCGTCCATGCTCGACGTGGCCGCGCCCTTCTCGATCTGGTCATAGACGTCCTGCAGCAGGTCGCCGAGGTAGATCGACATGATCGCCGGAGGCGCTTCGTTGGCGCCCAGACGGTGGTCGTTGCCGGCCGAGGCCACGGTCGCGCGGACGAGGCCCTGGTGCTTGTTGACGGCCTGGATCACGGCCGTGCAGAAGAAGAGGAACTGGAGGTTCTCGTGCGGGTCGTTGCCCGGGTTGAGCAGGTTGACGCCGGTGTCGGTGCCCATCGACCAGTTGTTGTGCTTGCCCGAACCGTTGATGCCGGCGAAGGGCTTCTCGTGCAGGAGGGCGACGAGGCCGTACTTGCGGGCGACGCTCTGCAGACCCTGCATCACGAGCTGCTGGTGATCGCAGGAGAGGTTGGTGCTCTCAAACACCGGCGCCACTTCGTACTGCGCCGGGGCGACCTCGTTGTGACGGGTCTTGATCGGCACACCGAGGCGCGCCATCTCGTACTCGAACTCCATCATGAACGCCAGCACGCGCTCGGGGATCGAACCGAAGTAGTGGTCGTCGAGCTCCTGGCCCTTGGGCGGCTTGGCGCCGAAGAGCGTGCGCCCGGTGGTCAGCAGGTCAAGCCGCTCGTAGTAGTACTGCTCGGGGATCAGGAAGTACTCCTGCTCGGCGCCGGCAGTCGTGTAGACCGACGTCGCGGTCGTGTCGCCGAAGAGCCGCAGCGCGCGTAGCGCCGCAGTCGACAGCGCGTGCATCGAGCGCAGCACGGGGATCTTGGTGTCGAGCGCGTCGCCCGTCCACGAGGTGAAGGCCGTCGGGATGCAGAGCGTCGCACCGTTGGGGTTCTCAAGGATGAAGGCGGGTGAGGTCGGGTCCCACGCCGTGTAGCCGCGCGCCTCGAAGGTCGCGCGCAGTCCGCCGCTGGGGAACGACGACGCGTCGGGCTCGGCCTGGATCAGCTCCTTGCCGCGAAAACCCGCGATCGACTTGCCGTCCTTGGGCTCGTAGAAGCTGTCGTGCTTCTCGGCCGTGCGGCCCGTCAAGGGCTGGAACCAGTGCGTGTAGTGGGTCGCCCCCTTTGAGAGCGCCCACTCGAGCATCGCGCCGGCGACGGCGTCGGCGATGGCGGGGCTGATGCCCTCGCCGGCCTTGAGCGCGGCCTTGTACTGGTCGTAGGAGGACGCGTCCATCAGGTCCTTGGCGACGGCGTCGGTGAAGACGAGCTGGTTGAAAGACTCCTCGTTCTTGGCGAGTGTGTTCCCGTTGTGGGTCCAGCGCGTGCCCTTGACCGCGTGCTCTCTGGCCATCATCTGAATGCTCCTCGTCGTCGCCTGCGGGCCCTGCCCGGCGGCGTGGTTGCGTGAACTTCGCGTCGCGGGCAGCTGTCACCAGCGACGGCCAACAGACTACGGGAGGTCGGGCGCGATGCGTTTGTACATTCGTACAAAACCGCCCATTTTGCCGTCAAAGCCGCGCCAGCACTGGGTTTTCAGCGCCCGACGTCTGGTGCTGGCGGGCGCCCGCGGACGTACAGAATACCCATTATGGTGTAGATCGTCCCGATGATCAGGATGGCCGGGCCCGAGTCGTTGGCCAACGCGCCGACGGCTGTGCCGACGAGCGCGCCGGCGAGTCCGGCGCGGAGCGGCCGGCGCAGCGCCGCGTCTTCACCACCGGAGGTCAGCGGGGCCAGCAGGCGCTCGCGCGCGAACCAGCCCCAGACCAGCGCCGCCAGTGAGATCAGCACCGCCAGCCAGACGCCGCCGGCCCTGGCGCCGTTGATGCTGGCAGTCGTGCGCCGCACGGCGACGTCCCACAGTTCTGCGACCCCGCCGGCGTCGACGACGGTTCGGGTGAGGTGCGACTCGCCACCGGTGACGGCGTCGAGCGCCGCAATCGCGGCCAGCCCGATGAACGGCAGCACGATGAGGCCCAGCGTGCGAAACGGCGTGAGCCTGATCCGTGCCACGTAGAAGGCCGCCGCGCCGAATGCCGCGCCGACGTAGATCACCCCGCCGACGTCGGCCCCCAGCCGGCCGGCGCCCAGAAACAGCGCCAGCAGCACCGCCGCAACGACGAACCAGCGGGCCGGTCGCTGCACCCGCGGCGTGCATAGCGCCGCGCCGACGCCGATCACGCAGCTGACGGTGATCACGGCCTCGAGCTCGTTGCCGATGCCGAAGAAGCGCGCGCCGTAGAGCGGGTTCGAGCCCAGCAGCGACTCGCCGGTGTATTTGCCCGAGAAGGCCAGGAAATCGATCGCATGCGCCAGCACGACGGCCGTCGCCGGGACGATCGGCGCGCGCGGCCAGCGCACCAGCGAGTCGGTCAGCGCGGCCAGCAGCAACGACCCCGCAACCACGAGATTGACCTCCGACGCGCGCGACGGCCTCAGCACTGCAGCAACGAGCAGCAGCAGCGGCAGCCAGAACACCGCGAGACCCGTCACCCGCCTGATCCGGGCGGCCGTCTGGCGCCTGCGCCCCGTGAGCTGCCCCAGCAGCAGCGTCAGCAGCAGGATCGCCCCGCCCAGCACGATGACCTCGCGCGCCAGCACGCCGCGGCGACCGGCCACCAGCGCCAGTCGCGCGTTCATCTCAAGCAGCTCGGCCGAACTCGTCGCTCCGACGCCCTCGATCGGCTGCCCCTGCATCGCAGGCGGCGTTGTCGCCCCGAGCCGGCGCAGGATCGTCGGCGCGATGTCGGTGGTGACGACGAGCCCGTCGCGGCGTGTCGTGGCCGAAGACAGGCCGCCCTCCCCGCCCACGCCGCGTACCGCGATCGCCAGCAGGCGCGTGCGGGCAGGGTCTGGCGGGGTCTGCGCGACGATGATGAGGCGCTGGGGCGCGGCCGCTGCCAGCGTGCGGACGACCCCCAGCCCCGCGCTGCCCGAAGGCAGCGTGCCGACGACGAGATCGGAGCCCTCTTGCGCCCGCTCAAGTGCGCGCGTCAGCCGCGCCTCGGGCACGAGTACAAGCTCATCGATCCGTCCGGCCGTGTCTGCGGCCGGAACACCGGTCAGCGTCGCAGCGGTGCCCGGCGCGACGTAGGCGACACGGCGCCCCGATGCCTTCACGGCGCAGGCCAGCAGCCCCGGCTCGACGTCGCCCGGGACGACCTCTGCGCGCCGGACGAGCCCGGGCCACTGCGCATAGTGGCCGTGCCTCTTGCGCGCCGTGGACGCGTCGACAACCAGCCCGGGCGGCGGCGCGACGACGGGCGTGTAGAGACTGCCGGCGACGCGCGAACCCTGCGAGATGTCGAGCAGCATCTGCGTCGGGCTGTAGCGCCCGATCGTCGGACTGAAGAGCCCGACGGCGAAGCCGTCGAGTTGCTCGAGATCTGCCGTCAGCTCGGGCTCGGGCGTACGCAGCGGCCCGGGCAGGAAGAGCAGCGTCGCAGCCTGTGCCTGGCGCGGCGCCGGCGCCGCAGCTGCAGGTTCGCAGTGTTCGGCTGCGGCAGTTGCGGGCCATAAGACCAGCAGCGCCAACAGGGCAGCGATCGGCGCGAGTGGCAGGTGGCGTCGCATCGGGGCGACTCTACAGACGTGACTGGCCGGGACCGGGCGATGCCGGGCGACACACGAAATAGAATCATGCGGGAATGCCCGCCGCC
>JBIQMF010000147.1:0-4968 GCA_044463545.1 Solirubrobacterales bacterium | reverse complement strand
CGGCGACGGCGGTGGCTACAAGGTCTCCGGTGGTCTGCACGGCGTCGGCAGCTCCGTCGTCAACGCGCTTTCTGAGTGGATGGAGATCGAGATCCACCGCAAGGGCAAGATCCACACCCAGGCCTACGATCGTGGTGTGCCGCGCGCCGACCTCAAATCCTCGGGCAAGGTCGACGACACGGGCACAACGATCACCTTCCTGCCCGACGACGAGATCTTCGAGACGATCGAGTTCGACTACATGACCCTGCAGACCCGTCTGCGCGAGATGGCGTTCCTGACCAAGGGTCTCAAGATCACC
The DNA here is from genome assembly GCA_044463545.1 of Solirubrobacterales bacterium. Lineage (GTDB taxonomy): Bacteria > Actinomycetota > Thermoleophilia > Solirubrobacterales > JACPNS01 > JACPNS01. The sequence continues at coordinate 4,667 of JBIQMF010000147.1, read as the reverse complement.
CTCGCCGACGAGCGCGGCGAGGGTCGCAAGGATGTCTTCGAGTTCCACAACGGCATCCGCGACTTCATCGAGTACCTGCACTCGACCGGTTCGAAGGACCCGATCCACAAGAAGATCGTCTACTTCACCGAAGAGGCCGAGAACGAAGAAGTCGAGATCGCGCTGCAGTGGAACGACTCCTTCCAGGAGTCGCTGTTGTCGTTCGCCAACAACATCAATACGCACGACGGCGGCACGCATCTCTCGGGCTTCCGCAGCGCGCTGACACGCACGATGAACGCCTACGCGCGCGACAAGGGCCTGCTCAAGGAGAAGGACAAGAACCTCGAGGGCGAGGACATCCGCGAGGGCATCACGGCGATTGTCTCGGTCAAGTTGTCCGAGCCACAGTTTGAGGGTCAGACCAAGGGCAAGCTGGGCAACCCGCAGATCGAAAGCTTCGTCCAGAAGGCGACAAACGAGAAGCTGGCCGAGTTTCTCGAAGAGAATCCGAAGGAAGCCAAGACGGTTCTGACCAAGGCCATCGAGGCCGCGCGCGCCCGCGTTGCAGCGCGCAAGGCGCGCGATCTCACGCGTCGCAAGAGCGCTCTCGAGAACTCATCGCTGCCGGGCAAGCTGGCCGACTGCTCCGTGCGCGATCCGGCGCTGGCCGAGCTCTTCATCGTCGAGGGTGACTCGGCAGGTGGCTCGGGCAAGCAGGGCCGCGACCGCAACACCCAGGCGATCCTGCCGCTGCGCGGAAAGATCATCAACGTCGAGAAGGCACGCGTCGACAAGGTGCTGGCCAACAACGAGATCCAGGCGCTCATCACCGCCATCGGCACCGGCATCGGCAGCGAGTTCGACATGGAGTCGCTGCGCTACCACAAGATCATCCTGATGACCGACGCCGACGTCGACGGAGCGCACATCCGCACGCTTGCGTTGACGTTCCTCTTCCGCCACACGCCCGAGCTCATCAACAACGGTCACGTCTACATCGCCAAACCGCCGCTGTACAAGGTGAAGATGAGCGGCAAGGACCGCTACGTCGAGAAGGAGCACGAGCTCGAAGAGGTCCTGCTCACGAACAAGTACGAGAAGTTCAAGGTCCATGAGTTGATCGAGAACGTCGAGGGCAGGGCGGCCAGTAAGAAGAAGCCCAAGACGCTCGAGCTGACCGAGGCGCGCTGGCAACGCTTCACAAAGTTGCTGAAGCAGCACGAGGGGTGGTCGACGGTGCTGCGCGCCGACTACGGCCACGAAGCCGTCGAGTTCCTCGAACGATCGAGCATCGTCGCCGACGGCCTGACCGACCCCGACGCCGTCGTCAAGTTTGCGCAGAACGGCAAGGACGACACGGCTTCGGTCAGTGTCGAGTTTGTGCGCGAGGACCCCGTCGAGTTGACCCTGCGCGGCGTCGAGCGCGAGACGGGACACGCCCAGGTGCACCGCCTCTCACGTTCACTCTTCGAGAGCCGCGAGTTTCGTGAGTTCGTGAAGGTCCAGGGTGCGCTGACGGACCTCGTCGGTGAGCTGCCGGTAGAGGTCGAGTTCGACGGTGCCTTCGAGAAGGCCCGCTCCTACGAGGAGCTGCGCGCGAAGGTGATCAAGCTGGCCGGCAAGGGCGTGCAGATCTCGCGCTTCAAGGGACTCGGTGAGATGAACGCCGAACAGCTGGCCGAGACGACGATGAACCGTGACACGCGCACCCTGGCGCAGGTCACGATCGAGGACGCGTCGGCGGCGGAAGCGATGTTCTCCACGTTGATGGGGGACAAGGTTGAACCACGAAAGGCGTTCATCGACGAGCACGCCAAGGAAGCGGTGAACATTGATGTCTAGTCAGAACCCACTCGAAGGCCGCCTGGAGGAGCGCACACTCGAGGACGAGATGCGCTCGAGTTACATCGATTACGCCATGAGCGTGATCGTCGGCCGCGCGCTGCCCGATGTGCGCGACGGCCTCAAGCCCGTGCACCGTCGCGTGATCTACGCCATGAACGAGCTGAACCTCGGCCCGACGCGTTCGTACCGCAAGTGCGCAACGATCGTCGGCGAGGTGATGGGCAAGTACCACCCTCACGGCGACCAGTCGATCTACGACACGCTGGCGCGCCTGGCCCAGGACTTCGCGATCCGTGCGCCGATGGTCGACGGTCAGGGCAACTTCGGATCGGTCGACGGCGACAAGCCCGCCGCCATGCGTTACACCGAGGCGCGCATGGCGCGCATCGCCACCGAGATGGTGCGCGACATCGACGAGGACACCGTCAACTTCATGCCCAACTTCGACGGGCGCGAGATCGAACCGGAGGTGCTGCCCAGCCGCATCCCCAACCTGCTCGTCAACGGCTCGACCGGCATCGCAGTCGGTATGGCCACGAACATCCCGCCGCACAACCTCGGCGAAGTGATCGACGCCACGGTCGCCGTGATCGACAACCCGGAGATTGACCTAGACGGGCTGATGGAGCACATCGAGGGCCCCGACTTTCCGACCGGCGCGCACATCCTCGGCCGCAGTGGGATCCGCCAGGCCTTCGAGACGGGTCGCGGCCGCGTGCGCATGCAGGCCGTCTGTCATATCGAGCCGATCGGCCAGGGCAAGGAGGCGCTGATCGTCACCGAGTTGCCGTACATGGTGCGCAAGGGTGGCGAGGACGGACTGATCACGAAGATCGCGGCGCTGGCGCGCGACAAGAAGATTCCCGAGATCTCCGACCTGCGCGACGAGTCAGACCGCAACGGCATGCGCCTCGTGATCGAGCTCAAGCGCGACGCCATCCCCGACGTCGTCAAGAACAAGCTCTTCAAGCACACGCCGATGCAGCAGACCTTCGGCGTCAACACCGTGGCACTGGTCGACGGCGTGCCGAAGACGCTGTCACTCAAAGAGACGCTGGTGCACTACCTGGCGCACCAGAAGGACGTCATCACGCGCCGCACGAAGTACCGCCTGCGCAAGGCCGAGGCGCGTGCGCACATCCTCGCCGGACTGCTCATCGCGGTCGGCAACATCGACGAGGTCGTGGCGCTGATCCGCGCATCGAACGACCCCGACGCCGCGCGCGAGGGCCTGATGAAGACGTTCGACCTCTCACGTGAGCAGGCCCAGGCCATCCTCGACCTGCGACTGCAGCGCCTGACCGCGATGGAGGCCGACAAGATTCAGGCCGAGTACGACGACCTGGTCGAGATGATCAAGGAGCTGCGCGAGCTGCTGGGCGACGAGGCGAAGATCTACGCGGTGATCCGCGAAGAACTGCTCGAGATCCGCGAGAGCCACGCCGACGAGCGGCGCACGAAGATCCTCGACCAGGAGGGCGACATCCCGCTCGAGGACCTCATCGCCGACCGTCAGATGGTGATCTCGATCACCGCCGGCGGCTACATCAAGAGCCTGCCGCTGGACACCTACCGCAGCCAGCGCCGCGGCGGCAAGGGCATCAAGGGCATGGACACGAAGGATGACGACTACATCGAACACCTCTTCGTGACCAGCACCCACGACTATCTGCTGTTCTTCACGAACGTCGGAAAGGTCTACCGCCAGAAGGTCTACGAACTGCCGGAGATGGCGCGCACGGCGAAGGGTCGCGCGCTCGTCAACCTCCTGCCGCTGCGCGAGGGTGAGCGCGTTGAAGCCGTGATCGCCACGCGCGACTTCCAGGAGAAGGAGTACCTGGCCTTCGCGACCAAGAAGGGTCAGATCAAGAAGACCAAGTTCACCGACTACAACACGCCGATCAAGGCCGACGGCATCATCGCCATCAACATCAAGGATGACGACGAGCTCGTCGCCGTCCGCCTGACCACCGGCAGCGACGACATCATCATGATCAGCAAGTCGGGCCAGGCCGTGCGCTTCCACGAGGATGAGGCGCGACCGATGGGCCGCTCGACCGGCGGCGTGCGCGGCATGAACGTCTCACGCCCGATCAGCAAGGGCGTCGACAACGAGGTCATCGCCATGGTCGTGGCCCAGGACGAGTGCGACCTGCTCGTCGTGACCGAGGGCGGCTACGGCAAGCGTACGGCCATCAGCGAGTACCCCGTCAAGGGGCGCGGAACGATGGGGGTCCAGACAATCAAGCTGACGGACAAGAAGGGCGAGCTGGCAGCGGCGCTCATCGTCAAGCCCGAGACAGAGCTCATCTTCATGAGTCAGAACGGCATGGTGCAGCGCACCAGCGCCGGCGAGATCTCGCAGTACAAGCGGGCAAGCCAGGGCGTGCGCGTGATGAACATGAAGGAAGACGACTCGGTCTCGGCCGTCGCCCGCGTGATGGTCGGCCAGGAAGAAGACGACGCCGTCGACGCCGCGGCAGCGGCCGATGCGGGAGCCCCTGCCCCCGAGCAACCGTCACTCGACGCCGCCGCGCCGTAGACGACGGAGGCTGAGGCGGAGACAGAACCGACGCAGACGGATTCGCCGGACGACGCCTGAGCGGCGTCCGGCCGCCTTTCGGCCAAGGCCGGGCCCGGCAGAGGCGGCAGCGCTTGCTGGCCCGCCAGCAACGCTGCCCGACGAACCCCCGGTTTCAAGCCAAGAACCCTCCAACTGCCCATCCCGTGGGGTCGGCAGTTGGAGGATTCAGCGCTCAGGCGACGGTGCGCGCTTCGCATGGAGCGACGCTTCACCTTGACTACGCCGCCCGCACCTCAAGATTGCGGGCCGTCCGCCA
>JBIQMF010000146.1:0-4978 GCA_044463545.1 Solirubrobacterales bacterium | reverse complement strand
CCGCTTCAGCCACACCGGCGACGCCGAGCTCGTGATGCACAGCGGCATCGCTGCCGGCGGGGCCGCCACGCCCGAGCTGATCCGTGCCGACGACCCCGACCCCGTCTGGCCGATCGACCAGTTGCGGCGGGGCGCCAGCGTCGACATCCTCGACCTCGACGAGCGCTTCGAGAACCTGCCGACGGGCGCCTGGGACGTGCCGCCGCAGCGCGCCCTGCTGGTGCCGATGCGCACTTCTGGCGAGCCACATCCATACGGATTCCTCGTTGCCGCGACGAACCCGCTGCACCAGCTGCACCCGGAACTGCGACGCTTCATCCACCTCGTTGCGGGCATCCTGGCCGGCGGCATCCGTGGCGCCCGCTCGTTTGAGTCCCAGCGCGAGCGCGCCGACGAGCTGACGGAACTCGACCGCGCCAAGACCGAGTTCTTCACCAACGTGAGCCACGAGCTGCGAACGCCGCTGGCGCTGATGCTGGGCCCGGCCGAAGACGCCCTCAGCGACGTCGACGACCCGCTCTCCCCCGGCCAGCGCGAGCGCGTCGAGGTGCTCTTCCGCAACGGTCGCCGCCTGCTCAATCTCGTCAACTCGCTGCTCGACTTCGCGCGCGCCGAGGTCGGTGAGATCGAGGCCGATCTCGTGCCGCTCGACCCGGCACCCCTGACGGCCGAGATCGCGGCGATGTTTGAGCCGGCCGCAGTGACGGCGGAACTCGAATACGTCGTCGACTGCCGCTCGCCGCGCGACACGGTGCTGATCGACCGCGAGATGTGGGTCAAGATCGTCACAAACCTGCTGACCAACGCGCTCAAGTTCACGCTCGAAGGCAGCATCCACGTGCGCACCTTCCAGCAGGGCGACCGCTTCTGCCTCGAGGTCGCGGACACCGGCCTCGGCATCGCCGGCAAACACCAGGAGGCGATCTTCGAGCGCTTCCAGCGGGTCGGCACCGCTCGCGGGCGCAGCCACGAGGGCGCCGGCGTCGGACTTGCCCTGGTCAAGGAGCTGACGAGCCTGCAGGGCGGCAGTGTGCGCGTCGAGTCGGCGCCCGATCAAGGCTCGACGTTCGTGGTCGAACTGCCCGTCTCCAGCACCGCGGCTGCGCCGGCGCCGAGGGGCGACCTGCCGAAGGCCGATCAGAGCGGCCTCGTGGCCGCGGCAACCGACAGCGTCGACAGCTGGATCGCCGAGGATCCTGCGCGCTCGCGCCGCGCCACCTCCGAGGGCGACTCGGGCCCCGCTGCGGGCGGGTCCGCCCAGGCCGAGCGCCTGCGCGTGCTCGTGGTCGACGACAACGCCGACATGCGCGCCTACCTCACGCGCACGCTCGGCCAGCGCTACGAGGTTGAGAGCGCCGTCAACGGCGTGCAGGCGCTCGAAGCCGTGCGCAAGAGCCCCCCGGACCTCGTCCTCAGCGACGCGATGATGCCAGAGCTCGACGGTTTCGGCCTGCTGGCGCGGATGCGCGACGACCCGGCTCTGATGCACATTCCGCTCGTGATGATCTCGGCACGCGGCGGCGAGGAGGGCGTCGTCGGCGGACTTGAGGCCGGGGCCGACGACTACCTCGTAAAGCCCTTCACGGCGCGCGAGCTCAATGCCAGGGTTGACGCCGTGCTCGAGCTCGACCGCACAAGGCGTGCCCACGCCGCGCTCGAGCGCCAGCGCCAGCAGCTGCAAACGGCCCAACGGATCGCGCGCCTTGGCAGCTGGCAGCTCGACCCCGTGCGCCGCCGACTGACGATGAGCGAGCAGAGCGCGCGGATCATCGGGTCCAGCCCCCAGGAGCTCGCCGAGCTCGGGCCGCGTGGCGCCGTCGAGCGCTACATCGTCGATCCGACCGAGCGCCAGCGGATCCTCGACGCACTCAACGAGGCGCTCGTCAGTGGCCGCATCGAGCTCGAGACCGAGCTGGCGCTGCCCAGCGGCGAGCAGCGCTGGTTGCGCATCACGGGGGAGCTGGCCGAAGATGAGGTCAGCGGAGAGGCACTGCTGCGCGGCACGATCCAGGACATCACCGAGCGCATCGCCGCGCAGGCCGCGCTGACCGAGGTCGAGGCCACGCGGCTCGTGGCCGAGCGCGAGCGAGCGATCGCCGCCGAGCTCCAGCGCAGCCTGCTGCCCGACCGCACCTTCGCCAACGAACACCTCGAGATCGCCTCGGCCTACCGCGCCGGCGAAGAGGGCACCGAAGTCGGCGGCGACTGGTTCGACGTGATCGAGCTCGACTCCGAGCGCACGGCGCTGGTGATCGGCGACGTGATGGGGCGCGGCATTCCCGCCGCCACCACGATGGGGCGGCTGAGCACCGCGACGCGCTCACTCGCGCTGCTGGGGCTGCCCCCTTCCGAGCTCGTCGAGGTGCTCGACGAGTTGATCGGGCAGTTCACCGAGAGCCAGCTTGTGACGATGATCTACGGCGTCTTCGACGCCGCCGAGAACTGCTTCAGCTATGTCAACGCCGGTCACCTGCCGCCGGTGATCTGCGACGAGCACGGCGCAAGGCTGCTGGGCCCGGCCGGCGGCCCGCCGATCGTGGCGGGGCTCGAGCGACGCCGCCGCCGCGAAGAAGAGGTCGAACTGTCTGCCGGCGCAAAACTCCTGATGCACACAGACGGGCTGGTCGAGCGCCGCAACGGCGACATCGACGAGCAGACGGCCCGCGTGATGCGCGCCGTCGAGGAGTTCGAGGGGCCGCTCGAGCGACTGCCCGACGAACTGATCGCAAAGGTTGCGCCGTCCAGCGGCGACGACATCGCGCTCTTTGTTGCTCGCGTTGCGACGGGCAGCACGCCGACCAAGACGGCCGAGCTTGAGATCCGCAAGGACGCCGCCGAGGTCGGCCGCGCAAGACGCTGGGCCACGGCCGTGCTCACCGGCTGGCACGTCTCGGCCGCCAGCGTGGCCGACGCCGTGCTGATCGTCAGCGAACTGCTCAGCAACGCCATCCGGCACGCCGAGGAGCCGATCGTGCTGCGCGTTGCACGCACGACGACACGGCTGCGCATCCAGGTCACCGACGCGGCCCAGGTCGAAGAGAGCCTCGGCGGCGGCGACGGCGACGGCCACGGGCTCAAGATTGTCGAGCAGCTGGCCCGGCGCTGGGGGACGACTTCGCTGGCCGCCGGCAAGACGGTGTGGTGCGTGCTCGACGCGCCAGAAGAAGGGGCGCATCCCGATGCTGGAACGCGCCCCTGAGGACCAACCGGCCGATGTGCATGCCGCGACGCCTCGCGCTCAGCTGACGGTTTACGAGGCGCCGCGGCTGGGTAGGCAGGACCCAGACTCAAGCCCCACCAGGCTGAAGACTCAGTTGTGGTGGAGCACTTCCTTGACCCGCTCCACCGCGTCGTCGATCTTCTCCTTCACCTTGCCGGCCTTCTTGTCCACTTCACCCTCACGCTTCATCTGCTCGTCGTCTGTGAGGTCGCCGACTGCCTGCTCGGCGCGGCCTTTGATCTCGGTCGTGTTCTGCATCGGGAAGTCTCCTTCAAGCGACATTGCTGCTGACATCCCCTTCTATGCCCGACGCCCGGTGGCGCTAAACCTCAGCTGATGGCCAATTCCGCCAAAGCTCGTCCGCGCCGCGACGACCGCGCCGGAGTGCTGATCGAGCGCTACCGCGAGACCAAGGACGCGGCCGTGCTCGAGCAGTTGACCGAGGAGCTGATGCCGTGGCTGCAACGGCTGGCCAGGCGCTTCGCCGGACGCGGTCTCGAGTTCGACGACCTGTTGCAGGTGGCGTCCGTCGGACTGGTAATGGCCGTCGAGCGCTTCGACCCGGCACGCGGCTACAAGTTCTCCTCCTTCGCCGAGCCGACGATCACCGGCGAGATCAAGCGGCACTTCCGCGACCACGGCTGGTCGGTGCGTCCGCCGCGCGACCTGCAGGAGCGCGCGGCCGAGATCAACCAGGTCAGCGTGCGACTGACGGGCGAGCTTGGGCGCTCGCCGACGCTGCAGGACATCGCCGAGGAGACGGGCGCGAGCGTCGAGGATGTCCTCAGCGCGCTGCATGCATCGTCGGCATGGACGGCCGACTCACTCGACCAACCGGTCTCTGACGAGCTGCCGTTGACGCCTGCGCTCGTCGACGACGAGCCCGTCTACAAGGTCGCCGACGACAGGATCGAACTGGCCGAGGCGATGTCGGTGCTGCCCGAGCGCGACCGCCTGGTCATCCATCTCAGCTTCTTCGAGGACCTCACCCAGTCGCAGATCGCCGAGCGCGTCGGCGTCTCACAGATGCAGGTCTCGCGCATCATCCGCAATTCGTTGCAGCGAATGCGCGAGTCGATCGACGAGCCCGCAGGCGAGGTGGCCAAAGATGCGGCGCAGCTGGGCACGCGCAAGAGCCGGGCGAGCACAGGTCGGGAAGGCGACGGCGAGCGCCCGTGAGGAGACAACCAACGGCCATATATTGGAGCGGAAGCCGGAAATGGAGATGACGCAGAACAAAGAGCAGAGCGCGCCCGAGCAGCCGCAGGTGTCGCTGCTGCTCGATGCAAAGGCAGAGAACCTGATGCTCGTGCGCCAGGTGATCGAGGGCGTGCTCGAAGGGCGGCCCGAGCTCGACGACATCAAGCTCGCCGTGACCGAGGCCTGCGGAAACGTCGTGAAACACGCCTACGGCAACAACACCGGCGATCGCCCGGGCGCGATGCAGGTGACGCTGGCGCTGAGGTCCGGCGGTTGCCGCATCGAGGTCTCAGACAACGGCAGCTGGGAGGCTCCCGGCAGCACGCGCCCCGAGCTGCCGGGGATGGGCGTCGTGCTGATGCGCAAGCTGGCCACCAGAAGCGAGATCGCCGTCTCTGACGACGGCACGCGCGTGGCGCTCGAGTTCGAATGGAGCACCACGTGAGCGCAGCAGACAACCGCATCGAACTGACCGTCGCCGCGGGCGGCCTCGTGCGGGTGGTGCTCGGCCGCGTCATCTCGGCGGCCGCCGCACAGGCGGCGTTGCCGGTCGAACGC
>JBIQMF010000145.1:0-4981 GCA_044463545.1 Solirubrobacterales bacterium | reverse complement strand
CACCAACGGCGGCAACGTCAGCAAGCGCAGTTTTGAGTTCGCCGATACGATCGACGCCGGGCTCGTGGCCTGGGCCAACGGCTATTTCAACGAGCGTCTTTCGGGGGTTGCGCTGGGCGCACGAATGATCCGCTCACGCCTTTTTGCGCCTGGGATCGGCGGCGTCGAGCGGGCCTTTGTCGAGGCCCTGCAGGACGCATTTCTCGCGGCGCCGCAGGGCGACGAGCTGCTCTTCGTCGGCGGCGCGGGCAACCTCGTCGGCGCCGAGGACGGCGAGTCGATCCCGGGGCTCGACCGGCTGATGAATGCAGTGGAAGAGCGCGCCGCCGTCACCCGTCTGCTGCGCGAGCGGCTCGGTGAGCGCGGCGTCTACCTGCGAATCGGCAGCGAGAACGAGGCCCAGGAGCTGGCCGGCGCCAGCGTCGTCGGGGCCAACTACGGAACCCACACGCGCCAGCTCGGCAGCGTGAACGTCGTCGGCCCCCTGCGCATGGACTACCCACGGGCCATCGCCTCGGTGCGCTTCGCCGCGGCGCGGCTCTCTGACTTCGTCTCCGACGTCTACGCCTAAGCTCGCCGCCACACACGATGTCCACGACCCGCGACTATTACGACGTGCTCGGTGTCCCGCGCGACGCCAGCGAAGCCGAGATCAAGAAGGCCTTCCGCCGCCTGGCGCGCACGCACCACCCCGATGTCAACGATTCACCCGAGGCCGAGGCGGAGTTCAAGGAGATCGCTGCCGCGTACGAGGTGCTGTCCGACCAGTCGCGCAGGGCGACCTACGACCGCTTTGGCCACGAGGGGCTGCGCAGCTCCGGTGGCGAGCCCGACTTCTCGGCCTTCGGCGACTTCTCCTCGATCTTCCAGGCGTTCTTCGACCAGACTGGCACCGGCTTCTTCGGTGGCGCCGCACGCGGACCGCAGCAGGGCGGTGATCTCACCGCGCTGGCCGAGATCACGCTCGACGACGTGTTGACGGGCAAGGACGTCGACATCGAGTACGAGGTGATCGAGACGTGCCAGCGTTGCGAAGGGAGCCGTGCCGAACCCGGCAGCGCCGTCAACACCTGCGGGCAGTGCGGCGGGAGCGGGCAGTTGCGCGTCGTGCAACGCACGATGGTCGGCCAGATCGCCCGAACCGTGGTCTGCGACCAGTGTGACGGAGTCGGGCAGAGTGTCGAGACGCCCTGCACCGAGTGCGCCGGCAAGGGGCGCGTCCGCGTCGATCGAGAGGTCACTGTGAAGATTCCGGCCGGCATCGAGGACGGCCAGCAGGTGCGCGTCAGCGGGCGCGGTCACGCCGGAGCGGCCAACGGACCGCCCGGCGACCTCTACGTGCAGGTCAGCGTCGAGGAGGACGAGCGCTTCCACCGGGAGGGCCGCGACCTCTACACCGCCGTCGACCTGCCGGTCACGCAGGCGATGCTCGGCGCCGAACTCGAGATCGACACGCTCGAAGGTCGCGAGCAGATCGAGCTTCCCTCGGGCACGACGCACGGCGAGGACATCCGCGTCAAGGGGCGCGGACTGCCGGGCATCCGCAACAACGCGCGCGGCGACCTGCACGCGGTCGTCAACCTCACCGTCCCGCACAACCTCTCGGGGCGCCAGCGTGAGCTGATCGGCGAGCTCGACGAGAGCCTGGACGAGAAGAACTTCAAGCCCGTCGGTGGCGAGGGCATCATGTCGCGGCTGCGCCGGGCGCTGCGGTGAACGGCGCCGTAGCGTGATCCGCCTTGCCGTACGCTGTCGCGCCGCCAACGCCGAGCTGGTGTTGGCCGAGTTGGTGGAGCTGGCGCCGACGGGAATCGAGGAGATCCGCGACGGCGACGTCGTCGAATACGCCGTCTACGGGCCTCCGGGCGAGGTTCCGTCGCTGCCAGACCTTGAAGCCTGCGTGGGCGACGATCTCGTCGAGATCCGTACCACTGAGGTGGCCGACGACTGGCAGGAGCGCTGGCGCGACTTCCATCACGCGCTCGAGGTCACGGCAGCCTCGGGGGCGGACGGCCGCAGCTTCTTCCTGCGACCGAGCTGGGAGCGTGTCGCGGTCCCGGACGGCGCCGTCGAGGTCGTGCTCGATCCCGGACAGGCCTTCGGCACCGGCTCACACCCGACCACGCGGTTGTGCGTGGCGCACCTTCTGGACCTCGAACCCGGCGGCGAGTTTGTCGACATCGGCTGTGGATCGGGCGTTCTCGCGATCGCCGCAGCAAAGCTGGGCTGGGGGCCGCTGCGCGCCTACGACTTCGACCCCTTGGCCGTCGCCGCAACGCTCGAGAACGCGGCCGCGAACGGCGTCGAGATCGTCACGCGAGAGCTCGACGTGCGGGCCGAAGCGGGCGGTCTGCCGCCGTTGGCGCCGACCGTCTTCGCCAACATCATGCGGCCCCAGCTGCTCGATGTCGCGCGCCAGCTGCAACCTGGTCACGGCGTGCGCGAGCTGGTGCTCAGCGGACTCCTCGACGAGGAAGCCGGCGAGATCGTCCTGGCGTTTGCGGCGCACGGCTTCAGCGAGCGGGCGCGGGTCAGCGAGGGTGGTTGGACGGCGCTGCGGCTCGTCGCGGGCTGAGCCGCCCGGCCGCAGCCCTCAGGCCGCGCGCGTGACGTGCTCCCAGCAGCTCGGCTCGTCGAGCAGGAAGCGCTCAAGGCTCGTCGGCGCGCGACCCGTGATCTCCTCGACGAGGTCAGAGGGGACGTCGAACTCACCCTCGGCGATTGCCAGGTAGGTCGAAACCCAGGCCTCGACCTGCCACTCGGGCGCGCCGAAGTGTTGGCGCGAGGCGTAGGCGTCCTTCAGCGACTCCATCTGGAACTCGAACTGCATCCCTGTGATGGCGGCCATGCGGTTTGCGGCGTGGCGCAGAGAGACGCGCTGGGGCCCGCTGACGTTCAGGAACTGGCCGTCGCGGGAATCGTCGAGCAGCAGCGCGACGGCGACGTCGGCGACGTCGCTGCGCGTGACCGGCACGAGCCTGCCGTTGCCGGCCGGGCCGCGGATGATGCCGTCCGTGTCGGCGAATCGCGGAAGCATGTCTGTGTAGAGGTTGTTGCGCATGATCGCCCACGCCAGCCCCGACTGCACGATGGCCTGCTCGGTCGCGTGGTGGTCGCGGGCCAGCGTGAAGCTTGCGTCCGGTGCCGCGCCACAGATCGATGTGTAGACGACGCGCGAGACCCCGGCGGCGACGGCGGCATCGACTGCGCTGTAGTGCTCGGCCAGGCGGTCCTCGGCCTCGCGGGCGCTGATCAGCAACAGCGTGTCGACGCCGCGCAGGGCGGCCGTCATCTCTTCGGTGGCCCCGTAGGAGGAGGCCGTGAAGACGTCGGCGCCGGTGATGGCGGGCGCCGACGCGGCCTCGCGCACGACCATTCTCACCTCGGCGCCGGCCGCGGCAAGCCGCTCTGCGACGAGTCCGCCGACGTGGCCTGTGGCTCCGGTGACCGCGATCAAGGGCTGCGCCATGCCCCGATCCTGCCACAAGGGCGCGGGGTCGCTGCCGGTCGCCCCGCTGCCTTGCTTTCCTAGACTGGCGGCGTGCTCGCAGCGACGATTCGAGACGGCCAGATCTCACCGGCAACGCAACCCGATCCCGAGCCCGGCGCCGGCGAGCTGCTCGTGGCGGTACGCGCAGCCGGACTCAACGGCGCCGACATCCTCCAGCGCAAGGGCGCCTATCCGCCGCCACCGGGCTACCCCGAGGATGTGCCGGGTCTCGAGTTCGCCGGTGAAGTTGTGGCGATCGGCAGCGGGGTCAGGCGTTTCGACGTCGGCGACCGCGTGATGACGATCACCGCAGGCGGCGGCCAGGCTGAGTTGGCCGTCGTGCACGAGGCCGTGGCGATGGCCGTGCCCGACGACGTCGCGTGGCCCGTCGCCGGTGGATTCGCCGAAGCCTTCCTGACTGCCCACGACGCACTCTTTGCGCAGTGTTCGCTGCGCCCCGGCGAGCGCGTGCTCGTCAACGGTGCGGCCGGCGGGGTCGGCTGCGCGGCCGTGCAGTTGGCCCGCCTGACCGGAGCCTCGGTCGTCGCCAGCGTGCGCGATGCGGCGCGCCACCCGGATGTCGCTGCGCTGGGCGCCGACGCCGTGCTCACACCCGAGGAAGCGTTCACCGCCGGGCCGTTCGACGTCGTCCTCGAACTCGTCGGCGCGCCCAACTTCGAGCCCTCGCTGAAGGCGCTGGCCGCCGGAGGGCGCATCGTCGTCATCGGGGTCGGGGCAGGCTTCAAGGCCGAGGTCAATCTGCTTGCGATCATGAACAAGCGCGCAACGCTGCGTGGTTCGACGCTGCGCGCAAGGCCGCTCGAAGAGAAGGCGCTGCTGGCCCGCACCGTCGAGCGCGAAGTGCTGCCGGCCCTGGCCTGCGGCGAGCTCGTCGTGCCGATCACCGAGACCTTTGCGCTGGCCGACGTCGCCGCCGCGTACGACCGCTTCACGGCAGGTGGCAAGTTCGGCAAGATCGTGTTGAGCATGTGAGCGGGCGCCGTGGCGCCGCGCGGCACACGCTCGCGCGCGGCCCTCGAGCGGCGCGCGGGTCTGTGGCCACGGTCGTCGGGGCCGGCCGTGATTACTCTGAGAGTCATGGCAATCATCGATCAGCTCAAAGAAGACGTCAAGACCGCGATGAAGGCGAAGGAGACCGAGAAGGTGCAGGCCCTGCGCCTCATCGTCGCCGAGCTCCAGCGCGCCGCCATCGACGGTGACAGCGACGAGCTCAAGATTCTGCGCACGGCGCGCAAGAAGCGGCTCGAGGCGGCCAAGGCGTTCCGCGACGGCGGGCGCGACGAGCAGGCCCAGCAGGAGGAGTCAGAGGCTGTGCTGATCGACCAGTACCTGCCGGCCCAGCTCGACGACGACAAGCTTGCGGCGATCGTCAAGGAGACGATCCAGCAGCTCGGCGCCAGCTCGATGGCCGACATGGGCAAGGTGATGGGCGCCGTGATGGGCAAGGTCGACGGCCAGGCCGACGGATCG
>JBIQMF010000144.1:0-5012 GCA_044463545.1 Solirubrobacterales bacterium | reverse complement strand
CGTCTGCCTCGCGGACGCCACAATCTCGAGCGCGAGGTCGTGCTGGCGTCGCAACGCGGACGCCTCATCAGCGCCTTCGTCAAGCTGGCCGCCGACCGCGGTTACGACCACGTGACGATCATCGACATCGTCTCGCTGGCGGGTACCTCCAAGCGCACCTTCTACGAGCACTTCGACGACAAGGAGGACTGCCTGCTGCAGGCCTTCGACACCACCCGCAACCTGCTCTTCGCCGCCATCATCGACGACGCAGAACCGGAACTCGATCCCGTTGAACGCATCCGTGCGGGCATGCGGGCCTACATCGACGCGATCGCCAGCCTGCCCGATTTCGCCCGGCTCTTCCTTTCGGAGTCGATGGCAGCAGGTCCGGCGCTGGCCGAGCGTTGGATCACGGCCACGGACATGCTGGCCGGACTCATCCACTCCTGGCGCGAAGAGTCGCGCCAGCAGCACCCAGACCTGCCTGAGCTCTCGCCGCTGCGCGCCAAGATCGTGCTGCTGGGCCTCAACGAGTCGATCTGTATGAGCGTCCATCAGGGCGGCGTGGAAGAGGTCGTCGCGCGCAGCGACGAGCTGATCGACGCGGCCGTCGCCCTGCTGACCGCGGGCTGACGTCACCAGTGGCAGGCCGTCCGCGTACGCTTGGCGGCATGACTGAACTCCCCGAAGGCCACCTCTATGCCGTGGTCGAAATCCCCAAGGGCTCCCGCAACAAGTACGAGTGGGATGAGCGCATCGGCGCGATCAAGCTCGACCGCTTCCTCTACTCGTCGGTTGTGTACCCGCTCGACTATGGCTTCATACCGGAGTCAATCGGGGCCGACGGCGACCCGCTCGACGCCATGGTCCTGGTGAGCGAGCCAACCTTTCCCGGTTGCTGGATCGAGGTCAAGCCGATCGCGCTCTTTCGCATGACCGATGACGGCGCGTCAGACGACAAGGTCATCTGTGTGCCCGTTTCTGACCCGAACTGGAACTATTACGAGTCGCTCAACGACGTCTCGAAACAGCTGCAGGACGAGATCGCGCACTTCTTCAGCATCTACAAGGATCTCGAGCAGAAAGAGGTCAGCGTGGAGGGCTGGTTCTCGGTGATGGACGCCTGGAAGGTGATCGGCGAAGCGCGGCAGCGCTGGGTCGACGCGCGCGCCTGAGTCGCGCCAGCGTGCTTTGGCGACAGCCCGGCCCCGGGGCCGGGCCGTCAGCCCCCGGCGCGCAGCGTCGCTCGGTAGATTGCGCACAGCTGACCATGTCGACCGCCCAGAAGCTTCCCACCGTCAGCGCTACGCGCTACATCACCCCCTTGCGCGAGGGTGGCTCGATGCCGGGCCTCATGGAGGCCAGCGACGACGGCCTCTACGCCGTCAAGTTCCGTGCCGCGGGCCAGGGCACGCTGGCGCTGGCTGCTGAGTTGATCTCTGCTCACCTTGCACAGGCGCTGGGCGTGCGCGTACCGCGCCGCGCGCTGGTCGAGGTCGACGCGGCGATCGGCACGGCAGAGCCGGACCCCGAGATCCAGGAACTGATCGTGGCCAGCCCCGGGATCAACCTCGGCAGCGACTTCCTGCCCGGCGCGCGCACCTACTCGGCCGCCGACGCATGGCAGCCGGAGCCGCCGGAAGCTGCGACCATCGTCTGGCTCGACGCACTGATCAACAACGTCGACCGCAGCCCGCGCAACCCGAACCTGTTGATCTGGCATGACCAGCTCTGGGCCATCGACCACGGCGCCGCGCTCTACCGCCAGCACGCCGGGCTCGGAATCGAAACGGCGACGGCACCGTTCGCGCAGATCGCTGACCACGTGTTGCTGCACCGCGCCAGCTCGATCGTCGATGCCGACGCGGAACTCTCCGCGCGGCTCGGCGCCGACGTGATCGAGGATGCAGTTGACGCCGTCCCGGCCGACTGGTTCGTCGGGCCGCCGCCTGCCGCCTACAAAGCGTGGCTGCTTGCCCGTCTCAAAGCTTCGACCGCGTTCTCCCGGGAGGCCGAAGATGCGCGCCAGGGTTGACCACTCGTGCGCGCGGGCTCAGGCGCGGGCGCGGCTGCGTGCGGGGGTTGACCTGTGAGCGGCACGGCCTTCTCGTATGCCGTGGTGCGCGTGGTGCCCGATCTGGGGCGGGGCGAGTTCGTCAACGCCGGCGTCGTGCTCTTCGCCCGCCAGGCTGGATTCCTGCGTGCGCGGATTGCACTCGACGAGTCGCGGCTGGCCGCGCTGGCACCAGATTTCGATCCGGCGGTGGCGCAGGCGGCGCTGGCTGCCTTCAGGTGCGTGGCCGCCGGTGACGAAGCGGCCGGCGCAATCGGCGAGCTCAGCCAGAGTGAACGCTTCGGCTGGCTCGTCGCGCCGTCGAGCACGGTCGTCCAGACCTCGCCCGTGCACAGTGGTGTCGGCGAAGATCCTGCGCGTTTGCTTGACGAGCTCTTCGACGAACTGGTGGCCGCCGACTGAGCTGCCGGGCGCCGCTGGACGCAGAGTGCCGCCTGCGGGTTTCGGCCCGCGCAGCTGCATAGGATGCTCGACATGGAAGCTTCTGCGAACAACCCGGACCCCGTGGCCAAGAGCAACAAGACCGTCGCCATCGCGCTGGGCGCGATCGTCGTCGTTGTCGTCGTCGGCCTCATCGCCTTCTTCGCCCTGCGGACCTCGCCCGAGGAGAAGGCCCTGCAGTCCTTCTGCGAATCGCGTGTGAGCGTGCAGCAGCACGTCGAGAGCCTGGCGACAATGACGCCGACGACCGTCACGCTGGACGCCATCAAGAGTGACCTTGACGCCATCCGCGACGGGGTCGCGACGATGCGCCAGAACGAGCAGGAGCTGGGCGTCGACCGCAAGTCGCAGATCAGGCAGGCGACGGGAACGTTCTTCAGCCAGCTCGGTTCGATCGGCAGCTCGTTGCTGCGCAGCACCTCGGTCGACGATGCCAGGAAGGCCGTCGAAACCGCCGGCGCGCAGCTGCTGGCGAGCTACGAAGAGACGCTGGCGCCGATCGACTGCAGCGGCGTCGACGTCGACTGACAGGCGCCAGCGCAGCACAGCTGAGAAGACTGCGCTCGCCGCGGTGCCGCGGTGCCGCGGTGCCGCGGGGCCGCGGGGCGGGCGGGTTCAGCGTGTCAGCACGATGCGGCGGACGCGGACCGTCGCACCCGTTGCCACCCCGGCCACGCTGATGCGAACACGGGCGCGCGTGCTGCGTCCGCCGCGCAGGCGTTTGCGCACGCTGGCCCGCACCGTGCGCGGCAGGCGAATCTTGACCTTCTGCGTGTGGCCGGGCGAGATCATCGTCGTGTCTGCGCTGAGCTTCAGGACGCCGCGGCGTCCGGGCAGGCGGAAGTGCGCACGGGCGTCGGCGATGCAGGCAGCCTTGGGGCACTTGACCGAGATTGAGATCGCGCCGCTGCGCGCTGGACGCTGACGACGTTTCAAGCTGAGGCTCGAGCGTGGGGCGAGCACGTTGATGCCCGACATCCCGGGGCAGGCGCGCTCCACGAGGTCGGTCGCCTCGCGCAGGCGCAGCTGATAACGGCCGCGGTACTGCTCGGCCGGCCGCTCGATGTCGGCGATCCAGACGCCGTAGGTGGCGCTGCTTGCGGCCGGGTCGCCCTTCCCGCGGGCGATGTGGCTCTTGCGCACGCTGGCCGCCGTGTCAAGGAACCAGCGCAGCTGCAGGTCCGGCTTCTTGAGGTAGCCCTTGTAGCGCCCCGTGTCCCAGATGCTCGTGCGCATCTGGAAGAAGCCGACGCTGTCGCGGTCGCCGTAGTTGAGGTTGCGCAGTCCGGACTCGACTAGCGCCGCCATCACCGGCAACTCGCCCGGGACCTGCTCGGCCAGCGCACCCGACGCCATCCAGCGGGCGTACTCGACGCTGGTTGCACTGTTGCCGGGGTAGGGCACCGCCGCGCCGCAGGTCGCGGCACCGGCAGGCGGAGTAAGCAGCAGCCCCGCCGCCAGCACGATCGTGCTGGCGGCCAGGGCCACGAGTCCTGCGGGGCTTCTGCGCTCGACGCCCGTCACTGTCCTGCGCCGCTGCCACCCGACTGCGAGTTGGTGTCTTCTTCGGTGCAGACGCCGCTGCCGGAGGCGCAGACCTTGTAGAACGTGTTCGGCTGCATCAGCGTGCGTTCTTCGACGGCGTAGGGGACCTCGGCGCTGGGACCCTGCTTCATCGTCACCACGTAGGGCGTCGTGAAGCTCCAGTTGCTGAGGTTGCCAAGCGCCGCGGCAGCACCGGCCTTGGTGCCCTCAATCTCGCCCTCCTGTTTGCCCTGCTCGGTGCCCTTGGCGATGCCCGACTCCTCGCCCTGCTTCTGGCCGGCGGCCTCGCCGGACTTCTGGCCGGCAGCGTGGCCCGATTTTGCTCCGGCCTCGTAGATCTCGTTGTAGCCGTCGGCGCCCTTCTCGTAGTGCTTCGCCTCGAAGGCCTTTCCGCCGAAGAACGCACCGATGATCAGCACGACTGCCAGCGCGCCAAGCATCCAGAGCTGTTGCTTGCGCTTCTTGTCGATGGCAGCGACGGGGTCTACGGGCTGCTGGTACTGCTGCGGTGCGCCGGGCTGGGGCGGCACGCCGGCGCCGGCCGGCTGGTTCACCTGCGTCGGCTGTTGTGACGGGTCATACGGTGGCTGTCCGCCCGGGGGCGGAGGAGGAAAATTGTTCATGTTCGGTGCTCCAGTCGGCGTCGCTGCCGTGCGTGATGGGATGGATCTCGGGCTGCAGTCTGCGTTCTCGCTGCAGCGCCCTAATCCTCTCGCAATCTCGTCTGGACAAGTGTCGGTGCCGACAACCACATGAACCGCCTACAGTCCATGGAAGTTTCGATGGCCGACGGATTGACAAGCGCGGATTCAGGGGTCTCGCCCTCAATCACCGAGCAGAGCGCGGCGCTGCGCGCCGGCGAAGTCAGCTCGCGCGAGTTGACCGAAGCTGCGCTTGAGCGCGCCCACGCGAGCCAGCCGAAGCTCAACGCCTTCAAGATCCTCTTCGACGAGGAGGCGCTTGCCGCAGC
>JBIQMF010000143.1:0-5073 GCA_044463545.1 Solirubrobacterales bacterium | reverse complement strand
GCTCAACGGCGTCAACCTCTCGCTGGTCGCGTTCGCGCGCATGTGGGGCGACGGCGGCGGACAGATCTTCGCGCTCATCGTGATGGTGATCGCCGCCTGTGAGGTCGTCGTCGGCCTCGGGCTGATCGTGGCGCTCTACCGCCGCAGGATGCCGATCGACGCCGACCAGTTGACAGAACTGAGGGACCCGCAGTGACGGCCGCGCTGACACCGCTGTTGGCGCACGCCGGCCACTTCACCGGCAGCGCAGCCGCCGACTCGGCGGGTCTCTTCGGCTGGCTGCTCCTGGGGCTGCCGCTGCTGGGCGTGGTCGTGATCGGCCTCGTCGGCCGCGTGCTGGGCGAGCGCGCCTCGGGCCTCATCGGTACGGCCGCGATCTTCCTGGCCTTCGGCGCGGCGCTGGCCTGCTTCGTGCAGTTGCTGGGCCTCGACCCCGAAGACCGCCACGTGCTCTCGGGCTACACCTACGCACAAGCCTTGGGCGTCGACTTCAGGCTTGAGATCTTCTACGACCAGCTGGCCGTGATGATGGCGCTCATCGTCACCGGGGTGTCGTTCCTCATCCACCTCTACTCGGTTGCCTACATGCGCTCGGACGAGGGCTACCGGCGCTTCTTCGCCTACCTCAACTTCTTCGTCTTCGCGATGTTGATGCTGGTGCTGGCCGGCAACCTCCTGCAGCTCGTGATCGGCTGGGGCTTCGTCGGCGCGGCGTCCTACCTCTTGATCTCCTACTGGTACCGCCGCGAGACGGCCACGCGCGCCGGCCGCAAGGCCTTCGTGATGAACGTGATCGGCGATATCGGCATCATCATCGCCGCCTTCCTGCTCTGGAGCGAGCTCAAGACCCTCTCGATCCCGGTGCTGCTGGCCGACGCCGCAGACCCCTTCTCGGTCCAACCGTCGGCCGAGATCACTGCAGCTGCGCTGCTCCTGCTCGTCGGCGCCTTCGCCAAGTCGGCGCAGGTCCCGCTGCACACCTGGCTGCCTGACGCGATGGAGGGGCCGACCCCCGTCTCGGCGCTGATCCACGCGGCCACGATGGTGACGGCCGGCGTCTACCTCATCTGCCGCTTCTTCCTCTTCTATGAGGTCTCGGAGACGGCCGCGTTGGTGGCAGCTGTGCTGGGCACGGCGACGCTGCTGATCGCGGCGACGACCGCCATCGTGCAGACCGACCTCAAGCGCATCATCGCCTACTCGACGATGAGCCAGATCGGCTACATGATCGCCGGCGCCGGCGCCGCCGCGTACTCGGCCGCGATGTTCCACCTGATGACCCACGCCTTCTTCAAGGCCCTGCTCTTCCTCGCTGCGGGTTCCGTGATCGCCGCCATGGGCAACGTGCAGGACGTGCGCAGGATGGGCGGCTTCCGTCGCGTGATGCCGGTGACCTACGCCTGCTTCCTCGTCGGTTCGCTTGCGCTGGCCGGCTTCCCGGGGCTCTCGGGCTTCTGGAGCAAGGACGAGATCATCTCCTTCACGTTGGCGCGCGGCGGCGTCTACAGCTGGATCGCCGGGGCCATGCTCGTGGGCGCGTTGCTGACCGCCATCTACTCGATGCGCGCCGTCTATCTCGTCTTCCACGGTGACAAGTGCAAGGAGGCCGAGGAGCTCGAGGCCGGGCACATCGCGCACGGTGACTACATCAACCCCGCCAGCGGAGAGTCCGAGGACACCGCCGTCGGCTTCCCCGGACCCGACCACCAGATCGCCGAGCGCGAAGGCGAGATGAAGGCGGCCATCGGCATCCTCGCCGTGCTGGCCACGATCGCCGGCTTCATGCAGATCCCCGGCGTGGTCCACCTCATCGAGTCGTGGCTTGAGCCCGTCTTCGTCGACTCGCACTACGCGCACGACATTCCGTCGGCTTCGGCGCAGTGGACGGGCCTCGTGATCGGCGGCGTGATCGCGCTCGTCGGCATCGCCATCGCCTACCAGCTGTGGGTGCGGCGTCCCGAGATCCCGGCGCGGCTGGCCGAGCGTCTCCCGCGCATCAACTCGTTCCTCTTCGACGCCTGGCGCTTCGACGCGCTCTACGACCGCATCGTGCTGGCCCCCTTCCGTATGCTTGCGCGCTTTGCCAACGGCCCGCTCGAGCGCTACGTCTCGGCCGGTCTCGTCAGTGCCAGCACGCGCGTCGTCAGCGGCGGCGGTCGCCTGACGCGCCGCCTGCAGGACGGCCTGACGCGTCACTACGCATGGATGATGGTCTTCGCCGCGGCCGTCGTCGCCTTCTGGATCGTGGTGGTGGGTCGATGAACCTCGGGCTCACACTGCTGCTCCTGATCCCGCTGGCCGGCGTCGTGATCGCTGCGCTGGCGCCGGTCAAGCAGATCGGCGCGGTCGCGTCGATCGTGACGCTGGTGCAGATCGGCTTCCTGCTGCCGATCCTCGTGCAGTACGAGATCGGCGACGGACTGGCCGCCGCCGTCGACGAACTCTGGATCCCGGAGATCGGCGTGCACTACGCGTTGGGCCTCGACGGCCTCAACATCTTCATGGTGGCGCTGACGGTCATCGCCTGGACGATCGCAACGTTCGCCGCCAGTCAGCGCGAGTTCTCCTCGCCGCGCACCTTCTACGCCATGATGGCGCTGGCGCAGGTGGGCACGTTGGGCGTCTTCATGGCCCAGGACCTCATCCTCTTCGTGCTCTTCTTCGACCTGCTGCTGATCCCGTTCTTCTACCTCATCGGCGCCTGGGGTGAGACGACCGAGCTGGGCTCGGCGCGCCGCGCGACGATCACCTTCATGGTCTACACGCTCGTCGGGTCGCTGCTGATGCTGGCCGCGTCGGTCGCCCTCGGGGTGCTCTCGTCGCTGCAGAACGGCAGCGAGATCAGCTTCCTCTTCAGCGATCTTGCGGCCGCGCCGGTCGGTGCCAGCACCCAGAAGTGGATCTTCGTCGGCTTCATGGTCGCGCTGCTCGTGAAGCTGCCGATCCCGCCGCTGCACGGCTGGATGCCGATCACCTACCGCAGCGCGCCGCTGCCGGTGCTCATCGTGCTCAGCGCCGTCGTCGCCAAGCTCGGCGCGTACGGCTTCCTGCGCATCGCCATGCCGCTGCTGCCGCAGGGCGCGGCGAGCTTCCAGACGCTGCTCATGGTGCTGGCGGTCGTGGCCATCATCTACGGCTCGGTGATGGCCTTCAGTCAGGACCAACTCCGCCTCATCGTCGGCTACTCATCGATCGCACAGATGGGCTTCGTGCTGCTCGGTATCGCCACGCTCGACGCCAAGGGCGCCGAGGGCGCGGTGCTGCAGATGCTCAACCACGGCCTCGTCGTGATCGGCCTGCTGCTGATCGTCGGCTTTTTGGCAGCGCGCGCCGGCAGCGAGCGACTGTCCGAGATGGGCGGGCTCGCCAAGCGCGCGCCGATCTTCGCCGCGTTGTTCCTGATGATCACCCTGGCCACGTTGGCGATGCCCGGTACGCCCAACTTCGTGGGTGAGGTCTACATCCTCTTCGGTGCCTTCGACAGTCACTTCGCCTACGGCGCCGTGGCCACTCTGGGCATCGCGCTGGCCGCCGTCTATGCGCTGCGCTTCTTCCAGGGCGCCATGCACACGCGCTGCAGCGCCGGCGACGCCACGACCGAGCGCCGCGCGCGCGAACTCTCGGCCGATGAGCTGGGTGTGCTGCTGCCCGCCGTGCTCATCCTCATCGCCCTGGCCGTCTACCCGCAGTTCGTCGTCGAACGCATCGAGCCCGCCGCCAAGTCGATGGCCGCCGCCGCGACCGTCTCCGAGGACGACGCGCGAATCCAGCGCAAGAGTGACCCGCAGGGCATCCTGCGCCAGCAGGACGAGCCCGCGGTTGAGCCCGGCGACGAGCCCGCAGCCGAGCCTGCGCAGCAGGCAGGGGAGGATGCCCGGTGAGCGCCCTGCTGCAACTGGCCCAGGCACACCACCCCGTGATCGAGTGGGGTGAGCTGACGCCGCTGCTGATCCTGGCGGGCGGCGCTGTCGCCGTGCTGCTGGTCTCGCTCGTGGCCGGCGGCTTCGCCCAGCGCGTCGCCACCCCGGTGGCCGCCGTCGTGACCTTTGTGCTGGCCGGCGCCGCCTTCGCCGCCGACCTCGGCCAGGCCGGCGAGGCGCTGCTGGGCGGCGCGCTGAGGCCCGACGACCTGACGCGCGTGTTCAGCCTGCTCTTCATCACGGCCGGCCTCGCGACCGTCGTGCTGGCATGGCGCAGCGACACGCTGACCAATTTCGGCCGCGGGGAGTTCTACACCCTGCTCATCAGCACCGTGCTGGGCATGTCGATCCTGGCTGCGGCAGAGAACTTCATCACCGTCTTCATCGCGTTTGAGCTCTTCTCGATCCCGCTCTACGTGCTCTGCGCCACGGACCTGCGCCGCCGCGGTTCGCTCGAGTCTGGCCTCAAGTACCTCATCATCGGCTCGTTGGGCTCGGCCACGCTGCTCTATGGCCTGGCGCTGACCTACGGGGCCAGCGGCACACTCGACTTCTCGCGCCTGGCCGAGGTCGTCGTGCGACGCGGCATCGTCGATGACCCGCTGCTGCTGGCCGGTGTGGCGCTGACGTTCGTCGGCATCGCCTTCAAGGCCTCGATCGCTCCCTTCCACCAGTGGACGCCCGACGTCTACGAGGGTGCGCCGACGCCCGTCACCGCGTTCATGGCGGTGGCCACAAAGGCCGCGGCCTTCGCGCTGCTGCTGCGCTACACGGCCGGCGCCGTCGCGCCCCTGGCCGAGCACTGGCAGGCGCCGCTGGCGGCGCTTGCCGCCATCACGATCGTCGTCGGCAACCTCGGCGCGCTGAAGCAGACCTCGCTCAAACGCATGCTCGGCTACTCGGGCGTCGCCCAGGCCGGTTACGTGCTCGTGGCCGTCGTCGTCTTCAGTCCCGTGGGCGCGCGCTCGGCCGTCTTCTACCTGCTGGCCTACCTGCTCATGAACATCGCACCGTTCGCCGTCATCACGGCGCGCGAGCGCGCCGGCTTCGGCGAGAGCTACGACTCGCTGCGCGGCATCGGCCGCAGCAATCCCGAGCTGGCCTGGCCGATGGCCATCTCGATGTTCGCGCTGGCCGGACTTCCCATCTCGGT